>JAFGDY010000248.1 GCA_016931895.1 Anaerolineae bacterium | reverse complement strand
GGATAACAACCTTAATCTTCCTCGATTTGGAGGTCCCTGACAAATTTATTCAACTGTTAAAGTGTCAACTTGTTTTTGAACCATCCCTTGAATTGAAACCCAATTAGCCCTATCATACCACGCCACCGCTACAAAAAATCGTAAAAAAACTACAAAAAATCGTACTCTTTTCGGCCAGCACTATACGAAGCAAGCCGGATTTGCGCGTTCCTGGGTTCTATGGCCTCAAAAACACCCGGCAGATTGTCTCCACCCGGCGGGTGAGCCAATTCAACTTCCTTGAAGGAACCTCTCAACTTCCTTGAAGGAACCTCTCAACTTCCTTGAAGGAACTTCTCAACTTCCTTGAAGGAACTTCTCAACTTCCTTGAAGGAACTTCTCAACTTCCTTGAAGGAAATTTTTTTCCCCTTCAAGGAAACCAACTATTTCTTTGAAAGAAGTTGAGACTACCCCTGGAGCGCGAAACTTATTCCGCTTTTTGGCAGAGGCAGAATGAATGCACTCCTTCAACTGATTTGAAACACACCCCTTTGAAAGTAATGGCCTGACTGGGCCATTGATGGGCGGCTTTGTATCAAGCTTGATAATATCTTCTTACAAGTGTATCATTAATCATCACCAACCACTCTTTTGCTGTTTCACTACCCAACACATCCATTGAGGTTGGGTTGAATGGCTTCATCAATCTGCCCGGATTTATGTTGGGTTTCGCCGTGGTTACATAGTTAACTGATGGCGGTGGGGTGACAAAGCTTGTTTTGTCACCCCACCGGTTACCATTTAACCACTACCCAAAAACATTAACTCAACAACCGTCTTAACGCTTACCGGAGGTCAAGCCATGCCTCTTAACATCGCCCTTGTCCTGGCCATTCTGGCCGTAGCCCTGCTCCTGTTTGTCACCGAAAAACTGCGCGCGGACCTGGTGGCCCTGTTGGTGCTGGGCAGCCTGGCCCTCACCGGCCTGGTTACGCCAACCCAGGCCCTCTCCGGTTTCAGCAACCCGGCCGTAGTCACGGTGTGGGCCGTGTTCATTCTCAGCGGCGCGCTCTACCGCACCGGCGTGGCTAACCTGATTGGCCGCCAGGTGCTGCGCCTGGCCGGGCAAAACGAGGCCCAACTCCTGGCCGTCATTATGCTCACCGCCGGGGGTATGTCGGCTTTTATGAACAACGTGGGCGTGGCCGCCCTGCTGCTGCCGGTAGTAATGGATATTGCCCGGCAAACAAACCGCGCCCCCTCCAAACTCCTCATGCCCCTGGCCTTTGGCTCGCTCCTGGGCGGGCTGACCACCCTCATCGGCACGCCGCCCAATATTCTGGTCAGCAACGCCCTCCGCGCCTCCGGCCTGCCCGCCTTTGGCCTTTTTGACTACACCCCCGTTGGCCTGGCCGTCATGCTGGGCGGCGTGGCCTTTATGGTCCTCATCGGCCGCCACCTCCTGCCGGAAAAAGATATTGCCAAAGAAACCGCCACCGCCCCGCCCGCCCAACCGGGCCTGTTTCACAACCTGACAGAACGATTATTCGTGGTCCGCCTGCCCGCCGATTCCGCCCTGGTGGGCAAAACCCTGGCCAACAGCCGGTTACGCTCGGCCCTGGGCCTAAACGTAATTGGCATCATCAAAAACAACCACACCCAACTATCGCCCCCGCCCCACACCCTGCTTAAACCCGGCGATAAACTGCTGGTTGAAGGAAAAACCGAACAATTGGCTAACCTGCGCGGCCGCCGCCTGCTCTTGCCCAACAACCTGCCGGCCAACCCGGAAGTCTCACGCGAAATTGAAGTGGCCGAAGTCTCCCTCTCACCCCGTTCCGCGCTGTTGGGCCAAACCCTGGCCCAGATCAATTTTCGACGCCGTTTTGGCCTTAACGCCCTGGCCATCCGGCGGCAGGGCCGGCTCCACCGGGCCAACCTGCCCTCCATCCCCCTCCAAGCGGGCGATACCCTCCTGGTGCAGGGGCCGCGTCTTCGGCTTCACCAACTTCGGGAGACCGCCGATTTTTTGGTGTCCGAGGCCGAAGCGGCCGAAGTGTACCCCCTACACGAACGGCTCATTGTGGTGCACGTGCCCCCGGATTCCGCCCTGGCCGGTAAAACCCTGGCCGACACCCACCTGGGCGACGCCTTTGACCTGACCGTTTTGGGCATTATCCGCCGGGGAGACACGCTCTTGGTGCCCCCGCCCGCCACCACTCTTCTGGCCGGAGATACGCTCCTGATTGAGGGCAACCCGGCAGACCTGACCGCGCTCACGGGCCTGCAAGACCTGGAAATAGACCGGGAAACGCCCCTGGCCATGGAAGACCTGCAATCAGAACAGGTGGGCCTCATCGAAGTGGTGCTCTCGCCCTACACCGCCCTGGCCGGCAAAACCCTGCGCCAGCTCCGCTTTAGAGAGCGATACGGCTTAAGCGTGCTGGCCATCTGGCGACAGGGCCAGGTGTGCCGCACCAACCTGCCGGAGGTAAACCTGGAATTGGGCGACGCCCTGTTGCTCTACGGGCCGCGCGAAAAATTCAAAATACTGGGTCAGGAGCCGGATTTTTTGGTTCTTACCGAAGCGGCCCAGGAGGTTATGCAGGTGCGCAAAGCGCCGCTGGCCGCGCTGGTGTTGGGCGCGGTGCTATTGGTGGTGGTATTGGGCTGGCTGCCAATTGCCGTTGCCGCCGTGCTGGGGGCCACAATCATGGTCCTGGCCGGCTGCTTAACCATGGAAGAAGCTTACCGTTTTATAGAGTGGAAAGCGGTTTTTCTGATCGCCGGCATGCTGCCCCTGGGCATTGCCATGCAAAACAGCGGGGCGGCCCAATTTCTGGCCAATGGTTTGATCGCCCTGGTGGGGGGCTGGGGCGTGGGGGCCATGCTGGCCGGTTTATTTATCTTGACCACCCTGGCGGCCCAGGTAATGCCCACCGCCGCCGTCGCCGTGCTCATGGCCCCCATTGCCCTTACCACGGCGCGCGACCTGCAAGTATCCCCTTACGCCCTGAGCATGATCGTGGCGGTGTCGGCCTCGGCCAGCTTTCTCAGCCCCATTGCCCACCCGGCCAATATCCTCACCATGGGCCCCGGCGGCTATCGTTTTACCGACTATCTGCGGGTGGGCATTCCGCTCACCATCGTGGTTTTGGTCATCACCCTGCTGGTGCTGCCAATCTTTTGGCCCGTTTACCCGTAGGGCTAAAAACCCTGCAACTCGCTAAAATCGGCGTGCCCTTTGGTCAAATCCCGGATATCCTGCAACAGGGCCAGCCGATTTTGCTTAACGGTTTCATCCTCATCCATCACCAATACCTCGTCAAAAAAGGCATTAATGGGCTTGACCAAAACTTCCCGGAGCGCGGTCACCACCTCGGCCATAGTGGCGGCAGGCCCCAGGCCGGCCCGGGTTTTTTGGTAAGCGGCGTATAATGTTTTTTCGGCCGGTTCCTGAAAACGCTCCGGCCGCATGGTATAACGCTCGGCCACCGGCCGCACAATGCGCGCGCAGCGGGCAAAAGCGTTCAGCGTGTCCGCCCAATCCGGCCGGGTCACGGCCGCCGCCAAATCTTGGGCCGCCAGCAGGGCCGGCCAGGGATTATGGCCGCGCTCAAGCAACACGGCCTGCACCACGTCGTGGGGTAAAGCGTATTGCTCGCGCAGCACCCCCTCCAGCCGGCGTTGGATAAAAGCCGCGGTCTCGGCCAGGGAATCGGCGGGAACCTCAAGAGGCTGCCGGGCCGCCGCCAATGCCAGCCCGGCGCCCAGATCAAAGTCTGTTTCCGTTTCCAGCAAAATGGTCACCAACGACAAAGCGTCCCGCCGCAAAGCAAAGGGGTCGGCTGAGCCGGTAGGCGCTTTGCCCACTGCAAATAAGCCGCACAAGCTATCCAGCCGGTTGGCCAGGTTAAGGGCCAGGCCCGGCCGGCTGAGCGTATGGCCGGGCAGGCGGGTTTGAGGATAATAGTGCTCCACAATGGCCGCGGCCACAGCCGCGGGTTCGCCGGAACGTTTGGCGTACTCGTAACCCATCACCCCCTGCAAACTGGTCAACTCCACCACCATACTGGTGGCCAGGTCGGCTTTGCACAGGTGAGCGGCCCGTTCAACGGTGTCCAGCTCGCCGGCGCTCAAATGCAGCCGCTCGCCAATTTGCGGGGCCAGGCTTTCCAGCCGTTTGCTTTTGTCCAACATCGAGCCAAGCTGTTCCTGAAACGTCAGCGTATCCAGTCGGGGCAAAAACGCTTCCAGGGGTTTTTCCGTGTCGCTCTTAAAGAAAAATTCGGCATCGGCGTAACGGGCGCGGATGACGCCCTCATTGCCGCGCCGCACCACGTCAAGGTGCTCGGCGCCCCCATTGCGCACGGCTATAAAATAGGGCAGCAGCGCGCCCGCCGGGTCCAGCACGGGAAAATAACGCTGGTGTTTTTTCATCACCGTCACCAACACAGCCGGGGGCAGGGCCAGGTATTTTTCTTCAAAACGGCCCAAAAAGGCCGCGGGCTGCTCCACCAGGTGCGTCACCTCGGCCAGCAGGTCCGGGTCGTCCGGCGTGGACCCGCCCGCTTCCGCGGCCATAGCCTGGAGTTGTTTTTTTATTTCGGCCCGGCGGGTCTGGGGGTCAACCATGATCCGCTGCGCCTGCATCACGGCCGGGTAATCGGCGGCGGCGGCAATCTCCACTTTGGGCGAGCCGGCGGGGCGCGGGCCGCGCGTGGTCCGCCCGCCGGCCAAACCGGCGTAGGCAAACGGCACCACCGCCTCCCCCCACAAGGCCACCAGCCAGCGGATGGGGCGGCTGTAATTGGTTTTGGCTACCTCTTCGCCCACCTGGGCCGAGGCCAGCCAGCGCATAGACTTGCCAAAATTGATCCCGCGGATAAAGCCGGGCAGGGCCTCGGCCAGCACCTCGGGGGTGGGGCGGCCCGGCGTGCGCACCAAGGCCACCACGTATTGGCCGCCGTCCATATCCCGGATCTCCAATTCCGACACAGCCACGCCCTTGCTTCGGGCAAAACCCTGAGCCGCTTTGGTGGGCTTGCCCTCGGCGTCAAAGGCAATGCGGGCCGCGGGGCCGCGCGCCGCTTCGGCCAGGTCGCGCTGGCGCGGGGCCAGGTTGTTCACCAAAACGGCCAGGCGGCGCGGCGTGCCCGTCACCTGCACGTCGCCGTGGTCCAGGCGCAAATCGGCCAAAAATTGGGGCGCGGCCCGGTTGAGGTAAGCCAGAGCGCCGGCCACATCGGCCGCGGGCAATTCTTCAGAACCAATTTCCAATAGAAACGTTTGCGCAAATTCGGTTTGGCCGGCGGCCGGCGGGCCGGGGTCGAGGGTTTCCGGTTTGGGCATATATTCCAGCAGCGGAAAGCCCACCGCTTCCCGCTGGCTCACAAACGCCCGGGCCACCCGGTGCGACATGCGGCGCATGCGGGCAAAATAAGCGGCTCGCTCGGTAACGCCAATGGCGCCGCGCGTGTCTAAAATGTTAAACGTGTGGGAACACTTTAGCACGTAATCGTGGGCCGGCGCCACCAAACCTTTTTCCAAACAGCGTTGGCACTCGGCTTCATAAAAGTTATAAGCCGCCACCAAACCGTCCACATCGGCCACATTAAAATTGTAGTCGCAATATTCAATTTCTTGGCGCAGTAAAATGTCGCCATAGGTTTGGCCGCCATCCCAAACAATATGCCACACACTGTCTACATTTTGCAGGTACATGGCAATGCGTTCCAGGCCGTAGGTCAGTTCCACGGCCACCGGGTCCAGGCTAAAACCGCCGGATTGCTGAAAGTACGTGTACTGGCTGATCTCCATGCCATCCAGCCACACCTCCCAGCCCAGGCCCCAGGCGCCCAGGGCCGGGCTTTCCCAGTTATCCTCCACAAAACGGATGTCGTGTTCTGCAAGCTTAAGGCCAATGGCCTCCAGGCTGCCCAGGTAAAGTTCTTGCGGGTTGCCGGGGTCGGGTTTTAGGATAACCTGGAACTGGTGGTGCATTTGCATGCGGTTGGGGTTATCGCCAAAGCGGCCGTCGTCGGGCCTAAACGATGGTTCAACGTAAGCAATGGCCCAGGGTTCCGGCCCCAGCACGCGCAGGGTGGTGCCGGGGTTGGCCGTGCCCGCACCCACCGTTTCGTGCCAGGGCTGCCAGATCAACGCGCCCCGGTTGGCCCAGTATTGTTGCAGGGTCATAATGATTTGTTGGAAATTGAGGGGAGTGGTCATGGTTTTTGTATTCAAAGTGCCTTTCTTAATTTTTGAACAATATCCAGAAGAATTTCTGCCAGCATAATGTTTTTCGAGCGAGACTCCGGGGATTTCTCGGCCTATGGCCTCGAAATAACATTAAGGTGAGCAGTTCCCTTTTCTCTGTGTTCACCGGTGGCATCTGTGTCCCGTTACGCCTTACGTTTTAGTTTTCTGATAAAATCAACACTCTTAAGCTGGCGTTCCAGCACAAAGGTGATGTAGCCCAACAAAAGTTGCTCCACCTGTTGTTGCGTGTGGGGGGCCAGTTGCAGCCGCGCCGCCTTTTCCCACGGCTCTGTTTGCAAAAAACGCAGCACCTTTAACACCGGCAGAGCAACCGGCTGCGCGTGGGGCCGCACCGGGCCATGCTCCGGGCAGAGCATGCCGCCGTCGGCGGAATGAAAATAGTTTTCAACCGGCTCCAGGGCCTTGTTACAGGCCACGCAAAAAAAGAGTTGGGGCTGGTAGCCGGCCAGGCTCAGCAGGCGCACCTCAAAATAACGCAGGGTAATAAAGGGATCGTCGCTGTGGCCCAGGTGGGCCAGGGTAACGGCCAATAACTCAAACAAAGGCTGGTTGGGATCATGCTCTTCGGTAAAACGGTCCACCAGTTCGGCCAGGTAATAAGCGTGGCCGGTTTTGTCCAGGTCGTCGCGCAAGTGGCGATAGGGTTCTACAATTTCGGCCTGGGAGATAATGTCCCAGGTGCGGCCCTGGGCCACCAACATGTCGGTGAGCATAAACAATTCCACATGGCCGGCCTTCCGGCTGGTGGTTTTGCGCACCCCTTTGGCCAGCAGGCGCAGTTTGCCCCGCTCCGGGGTAAATACCGTGAGCAGCCGGTCGGCTTCGCCAAAATCGGCGCGGCGCAGGATAAGGGCGTCGGTGCGGTAGAGACGGTCGGTCATAAAGCGGGATTATACCCCCAACCGGCGGAATGTGCGAACACAGGCAACGACGAACGACCAACGACGGGCGTATGTAGAGGCTGGGGGAGGCTCTTGGCGGCATGTTGTTTCGAGGAACGAAGTGACGAGAAATCTCCTCAGACTCTGCTCAAACCGAACATTTTAAGGGGATTTCTCGTTCCGCTACAGCTGTTACGCTTCCTACGCTCCACTCGAAGCAACCGTGTTCAGTTTTGTTATTGCCCTGTCCCTATCGCCAATATTTTGAGATGCACCCCTGTTCTGTTTAAACCGGGGGTTGACACTACCCGTTTTCTGTGCTATGATGCCTGCAACATATTGCAGGCGGCAAGGTGTGGCCTTGCCATCTGGTCAGAAAGAAAAAATGCCAAACAGAATTTGTCCCTCTCTTAAAAGTCAAACCCATGGGCAAGCAGTGGCTCAAACGCAGCAAAGTTTGGGCCATGTTTGGTTTTGGTTTACAACGCTCGCAGTTGTTTTTGCGGGCGTTTTTTATTTTTGGGGCTATTATTGGGCTAACCTGGGGCGCGTTCTGACCGGAGACTAAGGTAGAGTACTTTAGTAATCACAGGGCGCGACCCCTTAGAGGTTGCGCCCTTTTTATTTTTGCCAAAAACAGGAGAAGGGATAAAAAATGATTATTATCATGAAAATGAACACAGAACAAAAGAATATAGAGGCAGTGGTGGCCCGGGTGGAAAAACAGGGCTTCAAAACCCACCTGTCAACGGGCGAGGAGCGGACCATTATTGGCGTTATTGGCGACGAACGCAGCCTGGACCGGGGCGCTATCAGCCGGATGGACGGCGTTGACCGGGTAGTGCCGGTGCTGCGCCCTTTTAAACTGGCCAGCCGGGATTTTCAGCCGGAAGACTCAAAAATTTCCATCAACGGCCATGTATTTGGCGATAAAAAGGTGATTGTGATGGCCGGGCCTTGTTCGGTGGAAAGCCTGGAACAGATGCGCCAAACCGCTGTGGCCGTTAAAGAGTGCGGCGCGCACCTGCTGCGGGGCGGCGCCTTTAAGCCGCGCAGTTCGCCCTATAGTTTCCAGGGTATGGGCGAAGCAGGGCTTAAAATCTTGGCCCAGGTGCGCCAGGAAACCGGCTTGCACGTTATTACCGAAGTGATGGCCCCGGAGCAGGTAAACCTGGTAGCCGAATATGCCGACGTGCTGCAAATTGGCACGCGCAATATGCAAAACTATGCCCTGCTCAATGCGGTGGGGCAAAGTAACAAACCCGTTTTGCTGAAACGGGGGATGATGAGTACCATTGAGGAATTGCTGATGAGCGCCGAGTACATTATGTCTAACGGCAATCATAAAGTGATCTTGTGCGAGCGGGGCATTCGCACCTTTGAAAAATACACCCGCAACACCCTCGATATCAATGCCGTGCCCGTGTTAAAAGAATTGACCCATTTGCCGGTAGTGGTTGACCCCAGCCACGCGACCGGCAAATGGACGTTGGTTAAAGCAGCCAGCAAAGCGGCGGTAGCCGCCGGTGCGGATGGCCTCATCATCGAAGTCCATCCCAACCCGGCCGAGGCGCTCAGCGATGGCGAGCAGTCGCTCAAACCCCACCGCTTTGCAGAATTAATGGCCGAAGTGAAGCGGGTGGCAGAAGCGGTTGGCAGAACCATCTAATGGAGGTGTGTTTTCGAACCTGATTTTAATTTAAAAAATACTCGGATAACCATTGTTGGCCTGGGTTTAATGGGCGGCTCGCTGGCGCTGGCCTTAAAAGAACAAAACCTCTGCCAAGAAGTAACGGCCCTGGTGCGGCGCCAAACAGCCGCCCGTGAAGCTGCCCGGATGGGGGTGGTTGACCGGGCCACCACCAACCCGGCTAAGGCTTTACGCGACGCCGATCTGATAGTGTTTTCTACGCCGGTGCGGATCATCATTTGCCAACTGGCCGAGTTTGCGCCCTATTACAAACCCGGCGCGGTCATTACCGATATGGGCAGCACCAAACAGGAAATTGTGCAGGCTATGGCGGCCTTGCCCCATGGTGTCCACCCCCTGGGTTCTCATCCCATGTGCGGCAAAGAGCGGAGCGGTTTGAGCGCCGCAGACCCCTCGCTCTTTCAGGACGCTCCCTGGATTTTGACGCCCCTGGACCGCACCCCGCCCCAGGCCACGCGCCTGGTGCAAAATTTGGCGGCGGCCATCGGCGCCAAAACCCAATTCCTGGCGGCCGATCGCCACGACAGGTTGGTGGCTGCGATTAGCCACTTGCCCTACACCCTGGCCGCAGCGCTGGTATTGTCTGTTCAACAGCTGGCCGGGGACGACCCGGCGGTGTGGGACGTGGCCGCTTCCGGCTTTAGAGACACGTCTCGCCTGGCCGCTTCCGACGTGACCATGATGCTGGATATTTTATTGACCAACCGGGCCGCCGTTCAACAAACGGTCGCCGTTGTCCAATCCTACCTTGACCAATTTGTCCGGGCGCTGCAAAACGAAGACCACGAAACCCTGCGGGCTTTAATGGAACGGGCGGCAGCGCGGCGAAGCGCAATGTATAAATTGAAAGGACCTTCAAATTGAAACTGGTGATCCATCCGGCAAACGCCTTAAAAGGCAGCGTAACGCTGCCCGGCGACAAATCCATCTCTCATCGCGCCCTTATGCTGGGGGCTATGGCCCAGGGTACCACTGTGGCCCATAACTGGCTGGAGGCAGGCGTTACCGCGCCAATGGTGGAATGTCTGCAAGCTTTGGGCATTACCGTTGAAGTGGCCTCCACCGGCGCGGGGCGGGCCACTTTAACCGTGCATGGGCGGGGGCTGCGGGGATTCAGCCCGCCGGCCACACCCCTGTTTTGCGGCGGTTCAGCCGCCACCATGCGCCTGTTAATGGGCTTGCTGGCCACCCAGCCTTTTACGGCCATCCTTGACGGGCATGAGGGGTTGCGCCGCCGCCCTATGGAACGGATTGCCGGGCCGCTGCGCCAAATGGGGGCAACCGTAAAAACCACCAACGGCCACGCGCCTATCACCATCGCCGGGAATCGTTTAACCACTCTTGACTACGCCATGCCGGTGGCCAGCGCCCAGTTGCAAACTGCGCTGCTGCTGGCCGCGCTCGGCGCTGAAGGCCGGATGGTGCTGCGCCAGCCCGGCCCGGCCCGCGACCATACCCTGCGTTTATTGCAAGGCATGGGCGCAAACATAACCGAGCAGGGGGGCGTGATCACGTTTAGCCCGGCGGGATTTTCTTTGCAGCCGCTCCGGTTTACCGTTCCCGGCGACATGTCGTCTGCCGCGTTTTTAATGGTGGCGGGCCTCATTGTGCCAAACAGCGAGATCAAGCTGGCAGGAGTCAACACTAATCCGACCCGGGCCGGTTTGCTGGAAATTTTGCAAACAATGGGCGGCCTCATAAAGGTAATAAACGAGCAGATCACCGCCGGCGAGCCGGTGGCCGATTTAGGGGTAACCGCCGGTTCTCTCCGGGGCGTAGCGGTCCGCGGCGAAGTGGTGGTGCGGATGATTGACGAATTTCCCGTGTTCGCGGTGGCTGCCTTACAAGCCAGCGGCAAAACCCTGGTGCGCGACGCCGCCGAACTGCGGGCCAAAGAGAGCGACCGCATTAAAGCAGTGGTGGAGGAATTTAACAAACTGGGCGCCAAAATCACGCCTCATCCTGCTGGGTTTGAGATTGACGGTCCCCAACCGTTTAAGGGCGCCGCCGTCCACAGCCACGGCGACCACCGCCTGGCGATGTCGTTGGCCATTGCCGGGTTGGTAGCCCAGGGCAAAACCGTGGTTGAAGATGCCGAAGCCTTAAACGAGAGTTTCCCCGGTTTTGCAGAAACCTTGCAGGCATTAGGCGCAAACGTGGAGTGGGTTGAATAAAAATGAAGGGCCAACCGATTACGGGCAAAACTTCTGTGGTAGGGGTGCTGGGCTGGCCGGTGGAACATAGCCTTAGCCCGGCTATGCACAATGCCGCTTTTGCCGAAATGGGCCTGGATTGGGCTTACGTTCCTCTGCCGGTTCAGCCGGGCGATGTGGAGCAGGCGCTCAAGGGATTGCTCGCCCTCAATTTTGTGGGAAGCAATGTGACCGTGCCGCACAAACAGGCGGTGATGCGCTACATGGACGAGTTGAGTGACGCGGCTCAGATCACGGGCGCGGTCAATACCATTCACCTGCGGGATGGCAAATTCATTGGTTCCAATACCGACCCCGCCGGTTTTTTGAATTCCTTGCACGAAGCCGGTTGTTGGCCGCGGGGGCTGCGGGCGGCGGTGTTAGGCGCGGGCGGCGCGGCGCGGGCGGTAGTGTTTGCCCTGGCCCAGGCTGAAGTTGGCGCGGTGGTAGTGTTCAATCGCACGGCCGAGCGGGCCGCCTTTTTGGTTGACGACCTGGCCGACGTTTTTCCCGATAGTCGCTTGAGTTTTGAGGCCCTGACCAGGGAAACCTTGCTAAAGTTGGGGAACCGGGTTGACCTGGTGGTGAACACTACTTCGGTGGGCATGTATCCCCAGGTTGATACCTGCCCTTGGTTGGAAGATGTACCCATGCCCGGCAACGCCTTTTTTTATGATCTGGTTTACAACCCCCTGGAAACCGTTTTTTTGGCGCGCGCCCGCGCCGCCGGGGCCACGGCCGTTGACGGTTTGGGCATGTTGGTCCACCAGGGGGCGTTGTCTTTTGAAACATGGACCGGCCGGCAGGCCCCCCTCCAGGTGATGCGGCGGGCCTGTTTGCAGGGTTTGGGGATAAAGAAAGAATCAATTTTCTAAAAAGGACAAAAGATGGAAATTTTAGGCGGCCCCTTGTTTGCCGTGGCCGGAGCGGGCGAGTCCCATGGCCCGGCCATCACCACAATTATTTTTGGCTGCCCGCCGGGCTTGCGTCTCTCGCGGCAAGAGGTGCAAAAGTATCTGGACCGCCGCCGGCCCGGCAGCAGCAAACACGGCACGCCTCGCCATGAAAGCGACAAAATGGTTTTTCTGGCGGGCCTTTACGCCGAGGGCGCGTTGGACCGGCTTTTGGCCGGGCCGGAGATCCGAGTTCGGGTTGATGGTCAAGAGCACCAAACCGAAACGTACGAAGAAGGTTACACCACCGGCGAACCGATTGCGGCTATTGTGCTTTCAACCTCCCCAAAATCCCGGCACTACCAACAATTTGCCGGGCCTACCGGCGAGGTCCGGCCCGGCCATACCGACCTGGTGAAATACTACCAGTCAAAAGGCTTTGTGGACATCCGGGGCGGGGGCCGTTCCAGTTACCGCTCCACCATTTCCGACGTGATTGGCGGCTCAATTGCCCGTATTTTTCTCAAAGAATACTTTGGCACGGCCATCCTCTCTTCCATTTGCCAGGTGGGGCCGCTCAAAACATCGCTGAGCTTGGCCGACCATTTTACCCGGCTTGTCCGCGAGTCTCAAAATTGGCAAATACCCGGCCATGAACTTGAACAAATTGAGCAAAAGTTGGCCGACGTCGAAATCCACACCCTTGACGCCGATTTTGCCCGCGCCGCCGCCGCGTTGATCAAGGAAACCCGCCAGCAAGGCGACTCGGTGGGCGCGGCGGTGGAGGTGGTGGCAGTGAATGTGCCGCCTTTGGTGGGAGACCCCCTGTACCAGAGTTTGAAGCTGCGGCTGATGGGCGCCCTGGGCGGCTTGAACGCCGCCCAATTCTGCGAAATCGGCGACGGGGCCGCGGTGATTGCCCGGCGGGGCAGCGAAAACAACGACCCTATTCGCCGGGCCGGGTATCAGGCCAACAGCCACGGGGGGGTGTTGGGCGGCATTACCACCGGCATGCCGCTGGTGTGCCGGGTGGGTTTTAAACCAACTTCTACCATTATTAAACCGCAATTGTCTGTGCGTAAAAACCTGGAAGAGATTGACTTTATGGTCAAAAAGGGCCGGCACGACCCCTGTGTGGGAGTCCGGGCCGGGGTGACCCTGGAATCGCGGCTGGCCATTGAGTTGATGAACGCGGTGTTGCTGCACCAGGCCCGGCAAGTTGACGGGGAGAATTTTAAGTTGTTTTAGGAGAATGAGTCACCATGAATCAAATGAGCATTGCTGAGCAAGTGCACCTGCTCATGCAAGGCGCCGAATACGGCGACGAGCAAACCAAAGCCAACATGGCCGCCGAACTGCGCGAACGGCTGATTGAGTCGGAGCGGGAGAAGCGCCCCTTGCGGGTGTATTGTGGCTACGACCCGCGCACCTCGGATTTGCACATTGGCCATACCATCACCATGCGCAAACTGCGCCAGTTTCAGGAGTTGGGGCACGAAGTGACGTTTCTCATTGGCAGTTATACCAGCCTGGTGGGCGACCCCAGCGACAAGGATAAGACCCGCCCGGTGCTGACCGAGGCGGAAGTGGAGAAGAATGCTCAAACCTATACCCGGCAAGCTTTCAAAATATTGGACCCGGCAAAAACGCAGGTGCGCCACAACGGTGAATGGTTGTGTAAATTGAGCTTGCTTGAACTGATTCAGCTGGGTCAAAATTTTACGGTGCAGCAATTCCTGGCCCGGGAGAATTTTGCCAAACGCCTGGAACAGAATGAACCTATCTTTCTTCATGAAACCTTTTATGCCCTCATGCAGGGTTACGATGCGGTGGCCCAGCAAACCGATGTGCAAGTGGGCGGCGCCGACCAGCTTTTTAATATCCTGGCGGCGGGGCGCAAATTGCAAACGGCCATGGGGCAGAAGCCGCAAGTGGCGATTATCATGGGTCTGCTGCCCGGCACGGACGGGGTGGTCAAAATGTCTAAAAGCCTGGGCAATCATATTCCTATTTTGGCTTCCCCGGAGGATATGTACGGCAAAGTGATGAGTCTCCCGGATTTTGCTATGCCCATTTATTTCAAATTGGCCACCCGCTATTCCCCGGCGCAGGTGGCCCAGGTGGAGGCTGCTCTGGCGAATGGCTCCCGGCATCCCCGGAACGTAAAGATGGAACTGGCCCGGGAGATTGTGGCCATTTTCCACGGCAACAAAGCGGCGGCGGAAGCGGAAGAACATTTTGTGCGCGTTTTTCAAGAGCGACAACTGCCGGAAGAGATGCCTGATTTTGGGCTGGCCCATCCCACCAACATTGTGGACCTACTGACCCAGGCCGGCCTGGCCTCCAGCAAAAGCGAAGCCCGCCGTTTAATTCAGCAAGGCGGGGTTCGGGTTGACGGGCAACGGGTAGAGAGCATCGAAAGGGTGGTGGAGCCTGGGATCGGAACGATTATCCAGGTGGGGAAGCGAAAATTTTTGCGTTTGAAATGATGACCCGAAAACCAGAAAAAGAGCTGCCCAATATCATCCTGACCGGCTTTATGGGAGTGGGCAAATCCACCATTGGCCGCCTGGTGGCGGCTGAACTGGGGCGTGACTTTGTGGACATGGACCACCTCATTGAAGAGCGAGAAGGCCGGACGATCAATCAAATTTTTGCCGATGAGGGAGAAGCTTATTTCCGGCAGTTGGAAGCCAACCTGTGCCGGGAGCTGGCTGCGCAACAGGGTTTGGTGATTGCTACCGGCGGCGGCACGTTGGTATCGGCAGAGAATTTGCGGGTGATGGAGCAGAGCGGGCTGGTGGTTTGTTTGGATTGCAATTCCGCCGTGCTCTGGCAGCGCATCGGCCAGAGCCAGGATAGGCCCATGCTGGCCGCCCGCGACCAGGCGCGTTTTGCCCGCTTGGCCGCGCTCCTAGAACAACGTAGCCCTGCCTATAGCCGCATCGCCCATCATCTGGATGTTACCGGCTTTTCAGCCAAAGAAAACGCTCAGCAAATTTGCGCGTTGGCCCGCCAGATATTTGCGGCATAATGTTGGTTGAGCTTGTCGAAATCTACGGTCTTCGACAGGCGTTAGCCCTGAAATTTTGAGAAGATACCATAATAGGGGGTGTATGTAGAGGTTGGGGGAGGCTCTTTGCGACATGTTATTTCGAGGAACGAAGTGACGAGAAATCTCCCCAGACTCTGCTCAAACCGAACATTTTAAGGGGATTTCTCGTTCCGCTACAGCCGCTACGCTTCCTACGCTCCACTCGAAATGACATGATCGCCGGAAATCCCGTCCAGGTGAATCCCCCCACGGTTACATGCGTTCCACAATAGGCTGTCAAGTTAGCAATTCAAGGAGCATTCAATGAGCATTATCAACGTTTCTCATCCCGCCGGCAGTTATCCCATTTACCTGGATAGGGGGGGGCTGGCCAAAACCGGCCAATATTTGGCCCAGTTGGGTTACCGGGGCCGCTGCGCCGTGATCAGCAATGAAACCGTTGGCCCGCTGCACGCGGAACCGTTGCTGGCCGGTTTGCGCGAGGCCGGTTTTGCCCCAACCCGCTTTGACATCCCGGACGGGGAACAATTCAAAACGTTGGCGACCGTTGCCGGGCTGTATCCCCAATTGGTGGCCGCCAAGCTTGACCGGCGCAGCCCGGTTATTGCCCTGGGCGGCGGCGTGGTTGGCGACCTGGCCGGTTTTGCGGCGGCTACTTTTTTGCGCGGCGTGCCGTTTGTGCAAATTCCAACCACTCTGTTGGCCATGGTAGACGCCAGCGTGGGCGGCAAAACCGGGGTGGATCTGCCCCAGGGCAAAAACCTGGTGGGCGCGTTCAAACAGCCGGAAATGGTAATAATGGACCCCAATGTGCTGTCCACTCTGCCGGAGGTGGAATTTCGGGCCGGGCTGGGCGAAGTGGTGAAGCATGGGATTATTGACGGACCGGAATTGTTTGCCATGCTGGAAGAAGGTGATTACGATATGATCCGCCTGCTGGACGAAGCGGTTCGGGTGAAGGTGCGCGTGGTGCAGGAGGATCCTTTTGAGCAGGGCCGGCGGGCGGTGCTGAATTTGGGCCATACTTTTGCCCATGCCTTTGAGTTGTTGTCTAATTTTGAATTGCGCCACGGCCTGGCGGTCTCCATTGGCCTGGCCTGCGCGGCCCGGCTGGCCACCCGGTTGGGTTACTGTTCCGGCGCTACCACCGAGCGCATCATCAGTTTGTTGGAGCAATTGCATTTGCCGTTCCAGCCCCCCCCTTACGCTTTTGCCGACGTGTGGGCCGTGATGTTCACCGACAAAAAACGCCAGGGCAACACCGTGCGTTTCATTTTACCCCGGGCCATTGGCCAGGTGGATATTTTTAACGATGTAACCGAGGCTGAAGTGCGGGCAATTTTGACGGGTTAATTTGGAAAAGAGAGGGCAAAGCGTGACAAAACCTGAAACCATTATCAGCGAAGAGAAAATATTCACCGGCCACGTGCTTGACTTCAGCCTGCGCCAGGTTCGTCTGGCTGACGGCCAGGTGGTCGGCCGCGAAATTGTGATTAACAAAGGAGCGGTGGTAATTGTGCCGCTGACCGGGAACAACGAAGTGCGTTTGCTCAGGCAATATCGCGCCGCCGCAGAGAAGTGGATCATTGAGCTTCCGGCGGGCGGACTGGAACCCGGCGAGGACCCCGACCTGGCCGCTCCCCGCGAATTGTTAGAGGAAACCGGCGACCAGGCGGCCACCTGGCAAAAACTGCACGGTTTTTACAGCGCGCCCGGCATTTTGACCGAATTTTTGCACCTGTACCTGGCCACAGACCTGACCCCCGGCCCCAACGCCGCTGAGTTCGACGAGCATATTGAGGTGATCACCGTACCCTGGGCCGAGGCTATGGCCATGATCCGTCGCCACGAGATTGAGGATGCCAAAACCATTGCCGGCTTGATGGTGGCCGGGCTGCACCTGGGCTTGAACCCGAAATAATCGAGGCGACGCCTAACGGGTAAAGATCCCTTTTCTGATGATCAATACTTCATTTCCACCAATTTGAAATTCGTAATTGACCTTTCTCACCTCTATCTCGTTTGCCTCAAAGTCTGCCGTTATCCTTTCAACATAAGCTGATTTATTTGCATTAACGTCTAACAGGGGAAATATTCTTGCTTCCCTTGAAACCCTTAACATTTCGTTAATAGCCTCAACGTGAAATTCATAAGACAAATTATCCGTATATAGAAATAAAAAGTGTGAACTCAGCGCAATGTCAAACTCGTTATCGGCAAACGGAAGATGGGGTAACGCGCCGGGGATGTATTTGCGGTCAAGCTTACCCTGCTCGTAAGAGTCTAAAAATAATTTCATCGCCCCCATTCTCATCCGGCCAAGTTCGGCCACAGACTTAATTCTATCCCATTTGAATTTCTCTTGATTTTGCCCGGTTTGCCTCAAAACGTCGGCGTAGGTTTCATCAATTCTTTGCTGTATTTCATTTCTGGTCAAGTTGTAAATGGGATCAACCGACACCACTCGCCCGCCGCGTTGGGTACATTCATAATTAAAACTGGCCGGGCCATCACCACAACCCAATATTTTTAAGGCCAATTCAGCTTCGCGCAAATCGAACATCCGCACATATTCGTCATAATTTCTGCCCCAGGGCACTACGTTGTTATACCGGAAGGTCATAACTCAGTAACTCCCTCACTTTTGCCCCCACATTCTTGGCCTTGACCAAAGCCTCACCCACCAAAACGGCATCAATGCCTTCTTTAGCCAAACGAGCCACGTCTGCCGCGTTATGGACGCCGCTTTCGGCCACAAAACAAACATCGGCGGGCACGCGCCGGCGAAGCTTGATACAGGTATTCAAGTCAACCGAAAAATCCCGCAGGTCGCGGTTGTTGACCCCGATGAGGCGGGGCTGCAAGGGCAATACGCGCTCCAACTCGGCCCGGGTGTGGACTTCAATTAAAGCCGCCATTCCCAACTGCCGGGACAAGGCCAGCAAGCCGGCCAGCTCCTTATCATTGAGCACGGCGGCGATGAGCAACAGGGCGTCGGCTCCGGCGGCTCGCGCCTGGTAAACCTGGTAGGGATGGAAGATGAAGTCTTTGCGCAGCACCGGCGGCGCCGGGCCGTTTTGGGGCAAATGGTTTTTGATTTGGGTGATATATTCCAACCGGCCTTGAAAGTACTTTTCGTCGGTCAGCACCGATAGCGCCGACGCGCCATTTTGGGCGTAAATTGTGGCCAGTGCCAACGGATCAAAGTTGCGGCGCAAAAGCCCCCGGCTGGGCGAAGCTTTTTTGATCTCCGCGATCAAGGCTACCCGGCCGGCGGCTCGCAAGGCGGCCACAAAGTTTTTGGGCTTGGGGGCCAGGGCAGCCTCAGTCTGCACTAACGCCATTACGCGAGTCTCCATTTGACGCGGTAATTCCTCGGTACGTTTATATTGGACAATTTCATCAAGAATGGTCATTCAAGCTCTCACCTGCCGGGTGAATTCCACAAAGCAATTCAATACATCTAAGGCTGCACTGCTATCAATACTTTCATTAGCCCGGTTAATTCCTTCGGCAAAACTGGCAACTTGACCCGCAGCCAACAGTGCCGCCGCCGCATTTAAAACCACCACCTCTCGCCGGGCGCCATTCTTTTTACCGGCCAAGATACCGCGAGTAATCTCAGCATTTTCTTCGGCGGTGCCCCCCAGCAACTCGGCAGGGTCGGCTTGTATAAGTCCCAGGGCCAGGGGGTCCAGCATTTCGGTGGTCACCTGGCCGTTTTGCAGGCGGCTTATTTTGTTGGGGCCGGTGGTCGTCAATTCATCCAAACCGCCGTGTCCGTGCACCACCAAAGCGCCCCGGCTGCCCAACTGACCCAATACTTTGGCCATAAGTTCGGTCAGCGCCTCATCGTACACTCCAATCACCTGCGCTAACGCCCCGGCGGGATTGGTCAACGGGCCAAGGGCGTTAAAAATGGTGCGGACACCCAACTCGCGGCGCGGGCCGATAGCGTGTTTCATGGCCGGGTGGTGCTTAACGGCAAAGAGAAACCCAATGCCCACTTCATCAATGGCCTCGGCCACCTGCTCCGGGGCAAGGTCTAAATTGGCCCCCAACGCAACCAGCACGTCGGCGCTGCCGCACTTGCTGCTGGCCGCACGATTGCCGTGTTTGGCTACTTTTTGGCCGGTTCCGGCCACCACAAACGCGGCCGTGGTGCTGATGTTGAACGTGCCGGAGCCGTCGCCGCCGGTGCCGCAGGTATCTACCAATTCTTCCGGCGGGGTGGCCGGGGTCACCTTTACCGACGAATGGCGCATGGCGCGGGCGCTGCCGGTGATTTCCTCTACCGTTTCACCCTTGAGCCGCAAGGCCATCAGATACCCCCCAATCTGGGCCGGCGTGGCCTCACCGGCCATAATTTGGGACATCACTGCTTCGGCTTCTGCCGCGCTGAGCGACTCGGCGCTCATTACTTTGTTAATGGCAGTTTTAATGGGCATGATCACTCCTGCTTCGCTCATTTTGGCTATAGCATTTACTTGACCGAGTTTGGGCGCTTCGATCTCCAAAAAATTACGCAACAACTCGTGTCCATATTCGGTTAAAATTGATTCGGGGTGGAACTGCACGCCAATGGTGGGATATTCCTTGTGCCGTAGGGCCATCACTTCCCCCCCCTCTTTGTTGCGGGCAATCACGGCCAAACAGCCGGGCAGCGGTTCCCGCACAATCAATGAATGATAGCGCGTGGCCGTGAAGGGGCTGGGTAAATTATGAAAAAGGCCGGTTTGGTCATGCTCAATCGGCGACACCTTGCCGTGCATCAATTGCCCAGCCCGCCCAATTTTGCCGCCAAAAGCCTGGCCTATGGCCTGGTGGCCCAGGCAGACGCCCAAAATGGGGATGTCTCGATAAAACCGTTTGACCAACTCCACCGAAATACCCGCATCGTCGGGCGTGCCCGGCCCCGGCGAGATCACGATTTGGTTTGGTTTTAAGGCCGTAATTCCGTCCGGGGTGATGGCGTCGTTCCGGCGCACCTCCACCTCCTGCCCCAACTCGCCCAGGTATTGGACCAGGTTGTAAGTGAAAGAGTCGTAATTGTCTATTACTAAAATCATTGTTGATCTCCTAAATGAATTAGAATTTAGAAATTAGAGAGTTTCCTCTTCTCTCCCTTCTCTCCTCTGTTACCCGTTTTCCGCGTAATCAACCGCCTCGGCCAGAGCTTTGGCCTTGTTCCAACTTTCCTCATATTCCCGCTGCGGATCGCTATCGGCCACTATGCCGCCGCCGGCCTGGATGTGCACGGTATCGCCCTGCATCACCACAGTGCGGATGGCAATGCAGGAATCCATCCGGCCGTCGTAGCCAATATAGCCAATCACCCCGGCGTAAAGTCCCCGGCGGGTATTTTCCAGTTCGTCAATTATTTCCATGGCCCGCACTTTGGGCGCGCCGCTAACCGTACCGGCCGGGAACGTGGCCCGCAACAAATCAAACGCATCCCGACCGGGTTTGATCTGGCCCCGCACGTCGGAAACAATGTGCATCACGTGGGAGTAACGCTCAATCACCATCATCTCTTCCATCCGCACCGAACCATAAGCGCACACCCGGCCCAAATCGTTGCGGCCCAAATCAACCAGCATTACGTGCTCGGCCCGTTCCTTTTCATCCTGCAACAATTCTTCGGCCAGGGCCGCGTCTTCTTCCACACTCTGGCCGCGCCAGCGGGTGCCGGCGATAGGGCGCAATTCGGCCAAACCTTCCTCCAGCCGCACGTGCATCTCCGGGCTGGCCGAAATGATGTGCAGCGGCGGGCTGCCAATACCGCCGGGGAAACGCATAAAGACCATGTAGGGTGAGGGATTGTGCATCCGCAAAGCGCGGTAGATGCCAAACGGATGCGCCGAGGTACGGCGCGACAAACGCTGCGATAGCACTACCTGAAAAATATCACCGGCGGCAATGTATGCTTTGGCCTTTTTCACAATGGCCTTGTATTCGTCCAGAGTAAAATTGGCTTCCAGGCCATTGTGAGGCACGTGGCCGGGAGGCGGCACTTCCGGCAACGGCGCGTTGAGCCGGGCCACCACCTCGTCAATCCGGGAAATCGCGCGCCGGTAGGCGGCGCGCACGTCGCCGCGGGTCAGATCGGCGTTGGAGACCACCTGCAATCGCTGGCGGGCGTGGTCAAAAACCACAATGGTGTGCGCAATCAAAAAGGCCATGTCGGGGATGTGCAAAGCGTCGGGGTTGTCGTCGGGCAATCGCTCAAAGTAACGGACCGCATCATAACTGACAAAACCCACCGCGCCGCCAATGAAACGCGGCAAATCGGGCAGGCGCACGGGTTTGTACCGGGCCATCTCGGCTTTCAGCACGTCCAGGGGGTCAGACCCGTTTTCCAGGCGCACCATCCGGCCGTGCCCGCCGCCGGCCATGTAGACTTCATTACCAAATGCCGTCATCACCCCCCGCGGCCGCACCCCAATAAAAGAGTACCGGGCCACCTGTTCGCCGCCCGAAACCGACTCCAACAGGAAACAAGGTCCCTCATCTTGCAATTTAAGATAGATACTGACCGGCGTTTCCATATCCGCTGGTAAATCGCGATAAACCGGGACCAGGTTTCCCTGCTGCGCCATTGTTTCTACCTGCTCTAAAGTTGGTTTGTACATATTTGGCTCCTTTGTTTATTCAACAAAACAAAAAACCTCTCGCCCTCTGGAAATTCTTTGTTTAAAGATTCCCCAGGGACGAGAGGTTTATTTCTCGCGGTGCCACCCTGTTTAGACCGCCGCGCCAAGATAAACAAAAAACCTCGCGTGAAACACACGAGGTTTGCTCGGTGGGCCAGTCTCACTCAACAGATACGCCATTTTTGTTTGCCAACAAAAACGTGAATATCCGGCTCCCGGCTAACGGTGGAGTCTCCGTCGCCGCCTACTTGCCAGGCCGGTTCAGCCCGGTTTTTGGGGCGCAACTCGCGGGGCCATTCACCGCTCACGCGCGTGCCGCGTTCACACCAACCGGCGGCTCTCTGAACGTCGTTTGAGCGGTTACTTTTCCCGGTCACAGTCTTTATTATTAAATGAGAACACAATGTAACACATGAGTTTGGATTTGTCAAGAAGTTTTTGACATAAACCGGTTTCCCAGGCAAAATAAACCAAGCAAGACAAATTATCTATTTTGACCCCAATCTGAATTGGTGGTATAGTAATTTTGGGTCAACGGTGCCCCCTAGGCCGGGTAAGGCAGGATAGGGGGTTTTATTTTTTGTTGAACAAAGAAGGGAAGCTGGTGTATGCGCATTGGCATTGATGCACGACTGGTATTTTACAACCGAGCAGGAATTGGTCAATATATTATCCGATTAATAGAGGCGCTGGCCAGCCTTGAACCCAAAGACGATAGATTCATCCTTTTGCAAAGCAGAAAAGACAAATCCTCTATTATCCACAGCAATGGCTTTGAACGAAAATCAGTGTGGACGCCCAGCCACAATCGTTTTGAACAGACCGGGCTAAGATTTGAGATTTCCAGATTGGGCCTGGACTTGCTCCACAGCCCCGACTTTATTCCCCCTTTCAAGCGCAAGTGCAAATCGGTCATCACCATCCACGATCTGGCCTTTTTACTTTACCCGCATTTTTTGACCAAAGAAAGCGCCCGCTACTACGGCCAAATTGACCATGCCTGGCGCAATACCGATCACATCATTGCCGTGTCCGAAGCCACCAAACAAGACAGCATCAACATGCTGGGCGTGCCCGAAAAGAAAATCACCGTTATCCACGAAGCGGCCAATCCCATTTACCGCCCCATGTCCAAGGCCGAAGCGCAGCAGGTGGCCGAAGAAAAATACAAACTCAACCGGAATTTTATCCTGTTTGTCAGCACCATTGAGCCGCGCAAAAATCTACCCGGCCTGCTGCAAGCTTTTCGCCGCCTGCGTGATGAGTACAAACGAGACGAGATTTTGGCCCTGGCCGGCGTTAAAGGTTGGCTGTGGGAAGAAGTTTATGAAACGGTGGACAAACTAAACCTGAAAAAACACGTGGCCTTTTTGGGGCGCGTTCCCTCTAATGACCTGGTTTACCTGTATAGCGCCGCCAATCTGTTTGTGCATCCCTCGTTTTACGAAGGTTTTGGCCTGACCCCGCTTGAAGCAATGAAGTGCGGCACGCCAGTGATCGTCTCCAATACCTCGGCCCTGCCCGAAGTAGTCGGCGACGCCGCCCTGATGGTAGACCCTCACGACATTGACGGCCTGACCGTGACCATGTGGCGCGCCCTCACCGAAGAAGAATTGCGGCAAGATTTGATCCAAAAAGGCTTCAAACGCGCTCAAAAATTCTCCTGGCAAGAAACGGCCAAAAAGACGCTTGAAGTTTATCACAAGATAGGAAGGGAGTAAATGAGCAGCGAGCCGGCGCATCAGCGAGTCAGCGAAAAAGCGATTCATGGTCTTGCTGATTCCCTAACTTGCTGATTTGTGGCAGCATGCGGATCTTACTTTTAACGCCCCAACGGCCCTATCCTCCCCACCAGGGCACCACCCTGAGAAACTTCAACCTGGTCAAAGAATTGGCCAAGCGCCACACCGTCTGTGTGCTCACTTTTTTGGAGCCTGACCAAGACCCGCACGATCCCGGCCCTCTGCCCAACCTGTGCGAATGGCTAGAAACCATTCCCGCCACCCAACGCAGTACGAGCCTCCGCTTGCGCCAGATGTTGACCACCTCCCGCCCCGATATGGGCTGGCGCCTCTGGTCGCCTGATTTGAACGAGCGCCTGGCCCAACGCCTGCGCCAACAGCCGTTTGACGTGGTGGAGATTGAAGGCATTGAAATGGCCCCCTACCTGCCAACCATCGCCGCCGCCCGGCCTCGCCCCCTGGTTATCTACGACGCCCACAACGCTGAGTGGATTCTGCAAAAGCGGGCTTTTCTGGCCGATCTCAAAAGTCCGGCGCGCTGGCCCGCCGCCGCTTATAGCTGGGTGCAGTGGCATCGCCTGCGGCGCTACGAGGCGGATATGCTGCGCCGGGTTGACCACACCGTGGCCATGTCTGCGCCGGATAAAGTGGTGCTGCGCGACGTGGCCCCCACCGCGCCCATCACCGTTGTCCCCAACGGCGTTGACTTTAACGTGTTCGGCCGCTTCCGGGGCGCGCCTATTCAGCACGACCTGATTTTTACGGCCAAAATGGACTTTCGGCCCAACGTTGACGCCGTGCTCTGGTTTAGCCGGCACGTGCTACCCCTCATCCAGGCCCAACGCCCCCATACCACCTTTGCCGTTGTCGGCCAACGGCCTCACCCCCGCCTGGATACGCTACGCTGTAATCCCAACATCGTTATTACCGGCTACGTTGACGCCATGCCGCCTTACATTGCCGGAGCAACGGTATATGTAGTGCCCTTGCGGGTTGGCGGCGGCACGCGCCTGAAAATACTAGAGGCGATGGCTATGCGTAAACCCATTGTCTCAACCACCGTTGGGGCCGAAGGATTCCCCGTAGTGAACGGGCAAGAATTAATCCTGGCCGATGAGCCGGAGGATTTTGCCCGGGCTGTTCTTGATCTTCTGGACAATCCCTCTCGCCGCATCAGATTGGGCGCAGCCGGAGAAGCTTTTGCCAGAGCCAACTATGGCTGGGACACCCTGGTGCCGCAACTGGAAAAAGTGTACCAACAAAATCACCAGCGGCGACAAACCACGCATCGCTGAATTAACCCCTTTTTAAGAAATCAGCAAATATACAATTTGTATTCTTGGGCTGCGCCGCCGATTGTGGTACAATTTACCCTGCATTATGTCTTGAAAGGAAAGGACGGATAGGAGCTGAAGCGGTTATGTTTAAAAGTGTAGTAAAAACTATTTTTGGCGACCCTCATCAAAAAGAGATCAAAAAACTCACCCCCCTGGTTGAAGAAGTTAATGCGCTTGGCCAGGAAATGAAGCGCAAGAGCGATGCCGAACTGCGCCAGATGATGGCCGACTTTCGCCGGCAATTGGCCGAAGCCACCGCCGAGCAGAGGGCTGAAGTAAAAAATCTACACCAGCAAGTCACCGAGGCCGTTCGCGGCGAACGCCAGCGGCTGCAAGTGCAATTAGAGCAGGCCGAAAAACGTCTCCTCAAGTGGGAAGACCAATTGATGCAAGAGATTCAGGCCCAGGTGTTTGCCGCCGTGCGCGAAGCCAGTTGGCGCGCCATCGCTCACCGCCATTTTGACGTGCAGGTGGTTGGCGGCGCGCTGCTGCACCAGGGCCGGGTGGTGGAAATGCGCACCGGCGAAGGCAAAACCCTGGTGGCCACCATGCCGCTGGTGCTCAATGCCCTGCTTGGCCATGGGGCGCACTTGATTACGGTAAACGATTACCTGGCCAAGTTCGGCTGTCAATGGATGGGGCCGGTTTATCACCTGCTGGGTTTGAGCGTGGCTGTGATTGAAAGCGCCGGGCACGGCGGCGTTGACAAAGCCTCGTTTAAATATAATCCCGCCTACCACAACGAGGACGACCGTTACCAACATTTGGAACCCATCACCCGCCGCGAGGCTTACGCCTGCGACATCACCTACGGCACTAACAACGAATTTGGCTTTGACTACCTGCGCGACAACATGGTGCCTGATTTAAGCATGGTCACCCAAAAAGAGCTGCACTACGCCATCATTGACGAGGTGGACAACATCCTGATTGACGAAGCCCGGACGCCGCTGATCATCTCCGGCCAGGCCGAAGAAAGCAGCGAGTTGTACCAGAAATTCGCCCAACTCGTGCGCCCCTTAAAAGCCAGCAGTAAAGAAAGCGTGGAAGCTGAAGACCGGGAGCCGGACGGCGACTACGTGGTTGACGAAAAATCGCGTGTGGTTTACCTCACCGAACGGGGCATCGAAAAGATTGAAAGAGTGCTGGGCGTGGAAAACTTGTACGAAGGCGAAAGCGCGGCCATGACGCCCTACCTAGACAACGCGCTCCGGGCCAACGTGCTCTTCAAACTTGATGTTGACTACGTGGTGCAAAACGGCGAAGTGATCATTGTAGACGAATTTACCGGGCGACTGATGCACGGGCGGCGCTACAGCGAGGGTCTGCACCAGGCCATTGAGGCCAAAGAAGGCGTTAGCGTGCGGCACGAAAGTTTTACCTGGGCCACCATCACCTTCCAAAATTTCTTCAGAATGTACAACAAACTGGCCGGGATGACCGGTACCGCCGAAACCGAAGCCGAAGAATTTGGCAACATCTACAACCTGGAAGTGAGCGTGCTGCCGACCAACGTGGAATACCGGGCCATGCAGGGCGATCTCATTGAAGAAACCCATAAAGAGAACGGCGTGGCCGTTACCACCTACCACAGCCCGGACAACGGCCAGCTTTATTACAAACGGGTGGACTATCCCGACGTGATTTACAAAAGCCCCCAGGCCAAATTCAAAGCCATTGTGGAAGAAATCAAAACCCTGCAAGAAGCCGGCCAGCCGGTGCTGGTAGGCACCATTGCCATTGAAACCTCGGAATACCTGTCCAATTTATTGCAAAGGCAGGGGGCTAAACACGAAGTGCTCAACGCCAAACAGCACGAGCGCGAAGCCAACATCATTGCCCAGGCCGGGCGGCCTGGCTCGGTGACCATTGCCACCAACATGGCCGGGCGCGGCGTGGACATTTTGCTTGGCGGAAACGCAGAGGGCCTGGCCCGCGACGAACTGCGTAAACGCGGCGTGGATTTGACCGAGGTTGATGCGGAGCTATGGGAAAAAACCCTGGCCAAATGGACGGACATTGTGGCCGAAGACAAACAAAAAGTGAAATCATTGGGCGGCCTGCACGTGGTGGGCACGGAGCGTCACGAAGCCCGCCGCATTGACAACCAGTTACGCGGGCGGGCCGGCCGGCAGGGCGACCCCGGTTCCAGTCGCTTTTTTGTTTCCCTGCAAGACGATTTAATGCGGCGTTTTGGCGGCCAAAACGTGGCCAATTTGATGGAACGGTTTGGCGTAGACGACAACATCCCCATCGAGGCCGGCATTGTCAGCAAATCCATTGAAAATGCCCAAACCAAAGTTGAAGGTCATAACTTTGATATCCGCAAACACCTGCTCAAATACGACGATGTTATCAACCAACAACGCGAAGTAATCTATGCCGAGCGGCGCCGCATTCTCAGCAGCGCCAGCCTCAAAGAGAACATTCAAACCATGGTTGAGGCGCATCTGAGCGGGCTGGTGCAAAACTTCACCGCTGGCGAAGACCCGGAGGAGTGGGATCTGACCGCTTTATATAACGCGGTGCGCACCATTATGCCTTTGCCGCCCACCCTCACTACCAACGCCTGGGCCAACCTGTCGCCGGAGGAAATTGAAACCCAAATCCTGGAACTGGCCGACAAAAATTACGAGCAAATGGAGAAGGTGCTAGGGCCGGAAGAACTGCGGCGGGCCGAAAAGGGATTAATGCTCCAGATTGTCAGCACCTTGTGGGTGCGGCACCTGACCGCGCTCGATGAGTTGCGCCAGGGCATTGGTCTGCGTGCTTTTGGCCAACAAGACCCGTTGGTGGCGTTTCAACGAGACGCCTACGAAATGTTTGGCCAGTTACGGGCCGCCATTCAAGAAGAAGTGGTGCGCCGCATTTATCACCCGGCCGTTCAAGTGGAAGCCCCCCGGCCGCAGCAGTTGCAGGCCCAACACCCGGACGCAATGGCCGCCAGCCGCATGCAGGCCGAAACGCCGGGCGCGGTTCGGCAAACGCCCGCGCCCGTGCGCGTGCAAAAAACACCGGGCCGAAACGAGCCGTGCTGGTGTGGCAGCGGCAAAAAGTACAAACACTGTCACATGAAATCGGATCTGGCCGGCGGTAACGGTCAAAGCGGCGCAAAAGAACCGGCCCGGGCCGGTTCAGCCGTTGCCGGCGCCAACAGAAAAAAGAGACAGGCCAGAGCGCGCCGGCATTAAGCCCCCTTGCCCTGAGCCGATACCCGCTCACAATTCATAAATACTGTTGCATTTTCTGAGTGATGATGCTAAGATAGAGAACGGTAATGCTTTTGCCATTTATTAACGGTGAGGTATGACCGGCCAGCAGTAAGTAGTACAAAATAACTCCAACATTTAAAATTCTTATTCTATCCGACTACCCTGTAGTAGTTTGCCGGGTGGGGAGGACTTATCCCGTAAATTTTCTAGTCAAAGGAGGGCATAACTTTGACTGCGAACAACGATGACTTCACAACTCGATTGATGGATGATATGGATCCCACTTTACTTGACTTTGTCAAGAAAAAGGTAAATTCATTTATCAAGTGGGACCTGGTAAGATTCTTCTACGAAAACCCTCACACTGCCGACACGGTAGAAAACATTGCCAAATACGCCGGCAGAAATACAGAGGCGGTCAGGCCAGAGTTAGAAGATTTGGTTGAAAGTGGGATTATGCAAAAGAAAGTGTTGCATGATACCCCCATTTATTCGCTTTCAACCGATGAAACCATGCGCGCCCTGGTTGATAAGTTTATCTTGGCTTGTGAGGACAGACATTTTCGGGTCAAAGCGGTTTACCACATCATTCGGGGCATGCGGTAGGGTTAAAAAGAAGTCTTCAGGAGCACCTTTACTTCACAATGTTAGGAGCACCAATGGATAGGGTAAAAACAGGTATCAAGGGCCTGGACGAAATGTTAGGCGGTGGTTTTATCAGAGAAACCGCCAATCTTGTCGAAGGCGCGCCCGGCACCGGCAAAACTTGCCTGGGCATGCAATTTATTTACAACGGCATTGTCAAAGCCAACGAGCCTGGTTTGATCATTACGTTTGAAGAATTTCCCCAGCAATATTATCACGACGCGGCCGCCTTTGGCTGGGATTTTATGGACCTGGAAAAAAAGGGGCTGCTTAAGATCATTATGACCAGCCCCGAAGTGAGCCGCCTGGACATTGAGAGCGTAGGCGGCATGATTGAAAACTCCGTTAATGAAATGGGCGCGCGCCGGGTAGTGGTAGATAGCATGACCCATTTTGCCCGCCTGTCACGCGAGTCGGTTGAATTACGCAGCCTTGAATTTGCCTTTATCAACGCCCTCAAACGACAGGACCTGACCAGCGTGCTGACCCGAGAAAGCCCGGTGCTTTTAGGCGAATCCAAAGAAGAGACCCACCTCAGCTTTGTGGTTGACTCTTATACTATTCTGCGGTATGTGGAAATAGAATCGGCTATCCACAAGGCTCTGCTAGTTTTAAAGATGCGCGGCAGCGACCATGCCAAAGATATCCGGCAGTACGACATTACTTCTACCGGCATCGAAGTACAATCCAAGTTTGAAGGACGGGAGGGCATTTTAAGCGGCAGCCCTCGCCGCATGGCCGATTCTTTTGTTGAAGCTTTTGTAAAACGCTAAACCGTTTTCTCAAACACTCATGCCCGAATTGGAGAGTTCTATCAACCTCATCAGCTTTTGGATAACTATTTACACCTGGGGGGCGGCGGGCGCGCTCTTGCTTTTTTTGTTCTTTATTGCCCAATTTTATGAGAAAAAGTCAGGACAGCGGGCTTACTATCCTGCTTTTCTGGTTTCCATTGTGCTGTTTGCCGTTGCTGCCTATTTTTACGCACCTTTAGCCCCGGCCATTACCGGTAATTTTTGGGGAGATCTAGCCCGTTTTGCGGGAGGAGTGATGGTGATAATATTTGGACTGCTGCTATTTAAGTTAATGATGGGGGGACGCGCTTAACCGGAGATGACATCATCATTAGGCACTTTGGGAACTTTGTCGCTAATTGTTGTTTTTTATATTTTAGCCAAACTTTCGGAAAGATTCGGCTCTGTGGTAAAAATGCTCCCCCTGTATCGTTATTATTACCTGGCCATTGGCCTGGCCCTCATTAGCGCAGCCGTCCATCTTATTTTGGGCACAAACCTGATCTCAAATATACCCCCCTGGTTTTCTAACTCGTGGTTCCTGTTAGGGGCTTATCATCTTCCATTAGCCATTAGTGTGACTATAAGCCTTTATGTTACCTGGCGTTATTGGAGTTGGCTGATTACAGAACTCAACGAATAGGCGATGATGACCCCAGCCGTTTTTACTAAAGAGGTTATTGAATTTCTTATTCACTCAGGCTGGCGGCAATTTTTTCTGGATGAGCAATTCAAATTTTCTCCACCCTTTCCTGCCCTGGCCGAATTGTCCACTATTGCCCCCGATATCCTGGAAAATACTCCTTTCCTGAACATTTTTGGCGATACAGACCAAAAAAATTTGGATTCGCTATTACGGCAATTGGCTGCGGGTTCCATACAAACCATTTTGGCAACTGCCTTCTTGCGCCAATCCGGGCCAAAGGATCACGAGGGGGGAGGGGTTGAATTGATTCTGTACCTCACAACGGCAGAAAATACCCAAAGCCATTATATTGGCTTCATCCGCCCCTTGCCCGCAGCGCCCGCTCAAAAAAATATTGTTCAACCAGAAAGTTCCTCCAAAATTGAAGCCCTGGAAGGTTTGCTGGAGGCCAGCCGCGCCCTCAATACCCTTGATTTACAAAATATCCTCAATACCATTGTGCAAAGGGTGAGCGTGTTGCTAAAATCCAACCATACGGTAGTTTACCTGGCCGACTATCAGACCCAAAAACTCAACCCCACCGCCACCCACAGCAGCCCCGATATGGCCCATGTGCCCACCCCGGCCTTTAACTTTGAAAAAGGCACGGTGGGGTGGGTTTTGAAACACCGGCAACCGCTCTGCATTAATGACGTAACCAAAGATGATCGGTTTTTATATGTCAGCCCCGACTCGCACCTGATTGCCAACCTGATCTCCACCCCGCTCATTGTTAAGGGCGAAGCCATTGGCGTTTTAGAAGCTACCCACAAATCGGACGGCGTAGCGTTTACCGAAGATGATGTCGCTTTACTCTCGGCTTTTGCCAGCCAGGCGGCCGTGGCTATCCACCATGCCCGCTTATTCCAGGAAACAAACCAACGCCTGGCCGAGGTCTCCACCCTCTATACCCTGGCCGATCAACTGACCAAGGTATTAGAATTGGACCGGGTGATCGAGTCAAGCGTAACGATTTTAAAGCACGCTTTGGATTGCAGCAGTTGTTGCCTTTTTTTAAAGCAAAAAACAGAGCAGGCCGAAACATTGGCGCTTAAATTATGTAGCGGCTGGCTAAAGACAAAACAAAATGACGCTAAAATAAATTATATTACGCAATTGGCCAATAAACTCATCGCCAAACCTAGCCCCATCTATCTGCAAAATGTCAATCTGGCTGAACCAAAACAAACTTTTAATAACCAGGAGGTCTCAAAACAGCCGCCCTTAGGTTCAGTAATGATCATGCCCCTGCTGGTCAAAGAAGAATTATTGGGCGCATTAGTCATTAACGACCAAAAAATCAATGCCTTTGGCCAGGCTGAAGGACGTTTATTGACCATTGCCGCGGCCCAAATATCAACCGCCATTGAAAATGCCCGGCTTTACGATAATCTGGAACAGCGGGCCACGGAACTTGAGGCTGCTTTGAATGAAGTGGCCGCCACTAATCATTTAAGGTCAGAGTTTGTAGAAAACGTTTCGCACGAGTTGCGCACCCCCCTGACTTTTATTAAAGCCTACATCGCCTTGATTTTGGAGAATAGCCTGGGCCAAATTCCGCCGGCAGTCAGGGAAAAATTAGAAATCATTTCTCACAAAACAAACGCCGTTATCCGCCTGGTGGAAGACCTGGTCTCTTTACAAAGGTTAGAATCAGGCAATCTAAGGTTTGAGTCTATAGCCACCCATACCTTAATTGTCCGCGCCACCGCCGGCGCTATTGCCGGCGCAGCCGAGTATAACATAAAAATTGTACTCGATAGCGCGCCGGATTTACCCCCGGTACGGGTAGATGTTGATAGAATTGGGCAGGTATTTGATAATTTAGTAGGCAATGCGCTAAAATTTAGCCCGGGTGGAGAAAAAATCAACATTACGGCCAGGCAAGATGGAGACAGAATCAAGTTTTCGGTGCAAGATTACGGCAAAGGCATACCGGCCAATCAATTGGACAAGATTTTTGAGCGATTTTACCAGGTGGCGGATTCGTCCTCGGCCTATGGTGGAGCCGGGTTAGGTTTAACCATTGTCAAACAAATTGTGGAAGCGCATGGGGGGGAAATAACTGTGCAAAGCAAGGTTAATCAGGGCAGCACTTTTTCGTTTTGGCTCCCCATTGATCAATAGAAATTTTCTATCGGCTGATTTTAAGCATGACCCAAACAAGTTCCTTTCAAGAAAAAAACAATCTCAAACTCCGCGATCTCCGCAGCATTTTTTTTAACCTGCCCAAGATTGATTTACATCGCCATCTTGAAGGCAGCTTACGTTTATCTACCCTGTCTGAGATTGCTCATCAGCACGGGGTAGACTTACCTAGCTGGAGTTTGGAGGAGTTACGCCCTTACGTGCAGGTGATTGACGATCCGCCTGATTTTGTTGGTTTTCTGGCCAAATTTAAACTCTTGCGTAGATTCTATTCCAGCCGGGAGGCCGTTATCCGGGTAGCCTATGAAGCCATTGCCGATGCCGCCGAAGACAACATTCGTTACCTTGAACTGCGTTTTAATCCGGCGGCCCTGGCCCTTAACCAGGGGTTCAGTTTTGAAGAAGTAACCGATTGGGTCATCCTGGCCGCCAATCAGGCTCAAGCCGAGTACCCTATTCAAGTGCGTTTGATTGTGCAGATGGGCCGGCACGAGCCACAATACGCCCGTCAACTGGCCGAAATAGCCGCCGACAAGCAGGATAGGGGCATTGTGGCGGTAGACATTGCCGGAGACGAAACAAATTACCCCCTCACCGACTTTATTGAAGTGTTTGATTGGGCCAAAAAGCAGGGGCTACACATCACGGCCCACGCCGCCGAAGCCGGTCCGCCGCATCACGTCAGAGAAGCCATTGAAAAACTGGATGCCGAAAGAATTGGCCACGGCGTGCGCTCCAGGGAAGATGTGACCATTGTGGATTTGCTGAAACAACGCAAAATGGTCCTGGAAATGTGCCCCACCAGTAATCTGCAAACCGGCATCATTCCCAAATTGAGCATGCATCCTTTGTACGCTTTTTATCAACTGGGCATTCCGGTAACCATCAATACCGATGATCCCTCCATTTCAAATACCACCCTCACCGATGAGTTCCTGGTGGCCAATCGCGGTATTGGCGTGCCTTTTCGCTGTTTGGCCGAGATGATTATGAACGCGGCCAGAGCCGCCTTTTTACCCGAACCGGAAAAAACAAGGCTGGTAGAGTGGTTTGAAAGAGCTTTGAAAAAAAGCTTGGCCGGCCTGCCCCACACATAATGTCACCCCTCTTCCCTGCTTTGAAACGCCGTTTCACCCTCTTCTGGAAAGGAGGGGGAGGAGACAGATTTTTTGCTTCGCCCGGCAAAAGGCAAAGACGGCCTGATTAATTCCAAACCGCTGCGCGCCCAAGATTTCTGCCCCACTTTGATGGTTTGGAGTAATAAAAAACTCAGCCCCGCCGCTAAAAGCGCAATCGCCCCCGCGCCCAATAATTGCGCCTGCAACTGCCCTGGCCAATCAGAAACATAACCGGGCGCAACCACCAACCCAGATACGCCCTGTCCGGCCACGCCCTTATACTCCGCCAGCCCAACCCCATTCCAGCCCCAACCGGCCCGGCCATCGGCAAATAGAGCCACCAACAGCAAACTGATTATCGCGCTAACGCCATAAGTGGCCAAAATGCCCGGTTCATCGGCCAAACGCAAACCCTGGTTAAAGAGGTAGGTCAGTAAGGGTAAAAGTAGACCCATCACCAAGCCGGCTGCGACCAATATCCAGGGGGGCATAAACGGCGCGCCGGCCACGGCCACCACCAATCCCGCTACCAACCCCCGAGAAATCATCAAAACATTAATCCGGCCGGTGGTAAACCGGCAATAACCGGCTGTAGCTAAGGCGGCGCTCAGGGCCGCCAAAAGGCCATTGACCGCAGCCTGGGCCGGGCTAAAATTAACGGCAGCGGGAGTGTGGTCCCCGGCGGCCAGACCAAACCAACCCAGCAGCATCAACCCGGCCCCCAACATTCCCAAAATAGGCAGATAGGCCGAGGGCATTGGCGTAACCGGGCCTAACCCTTCTTCAGTCGGCTCACCGGCTTCAGGATGGTAAACCGTCAGGCGCGTATCCGTAGGCACCAAAACCACCACCTCTTCCGGCTCGTTTTGCCTATCCTCAGCAATAGGCGCTTTAAAAAGAAGCAACGCTATCAAGGCTGCTAAACTGCCGGCCCCAAAAATAACACTCGCCCCACCAAAATCCACCAATCCATGCCCCCACCCCAAACTGACCCCCAGGTGAAAAAGCCAGCCGCCGCCCCACAGCCAATTACCGCCCACCGGATAAAGCAAGGCCCCGGTAAATAAACCCATCAGCATAGCCATCCCCCCCCGGCCTCGCCGGAGTAATATCCCTGCCGGCAACAGGGCCGCCAGCCCCACCAACGATAAATGGCCGGCAAAAAGTTGAAACACCCTATCCGTCATTGCCCCCCCGGTTAAGGCCCAACCTTGCCAGGCAATCACACCCCAAAGCCGGGTTATTTCCCATTCAACCGATTGGCCCAACAAATACCATTCCCAATACAGGCCGCTCAACTCCGGTTCAGAGCTAACCTGGGCAATCCCGCCAAAATGAAAAGCAAAACCCACCCCAAAATAAGCCAGGGCCGCCGCCGCCCACGTCAACAACAAATTAATAGCCATCGCCGGAGCCTGCTCTTCAGGCAGAACGCTGCTCATCAACAAAATCAGGCCAATAGGCAACAGCAACATCAACGCCACCGGAAATAGGTTAACAAAGTTGTTCCCTGCCTCGGGTGCAGCCGACCGGGCAAAGACCGGCCTAGCTGCGGCCAGAAACAGTGCCAACAAGATCAATATAACTCCAATACGTTTAGACACACGCCCTCCGATATCTAAATTTACAGGATGAGCCTCCAGGATTTGTATTATTCCCAATAATACCAGAAGGGATTTTTTCTTCAAAAAAAGCCCGCTCCTACTTTTGGCGACAACGCCGACCTATGATAACATGGAGTATCCATCATTACTTTTAACAGCGGAGGTAGTTCTGGAAGCAAACGAATTAGTCCATGCCGTGGTAGACATTATTGCCGGCAAAAAAGCCACCAACGTTTTAACGTTGGATATGCGGAATATCACCTTGCTGGCGGACTATTACATTTTGTGCGATGCCACGTCGTCCCGGCAAATCAGGGCCATTAGTGATGAATTAATGGAGAAGCTCAAATGGGCCGGGGCCAGGCTGGCCGTAATGGAAGGCACGCCTGAATCTGGCTGGATGTTGATTGACTTTGGCTCGGTGATTGTCCACATCTTCTCGCCGGAACAGCGGGCTTATTATCAATTGGAAGAATTATGGCAAGATGCGCCAATAATGATGCGGATGTTATAGTTTTTGCAGCCTAATGGACAAGCAACAAACCTCCCTAGAAACTTCGCTTGGTTGCGGTTTACTGGGCTGCGCCGGAGACGCTATTTTGGGTTTCCTGGCCGGGGGACTCCTGCTGTCGCTGCTGGCCCTGGTGGTGGCGGTGGCTGCGCCGGCGCCCGCTCCGATGCAAACCGCTTCTCCCGACCTACGACTAACTATACGGGAAGACTTTTTGAACAGGTTTATCCAGCACAACGCTGAAGACAACGTGCGAGTAGAGCTTCTCCCCGGCCGCCAATTCAACCTCTCCGTTGACACCTCCCTGTCCGTATTGGGCGCGTCGGTGCCGGTGCAAATAGTAGGCTTATTTGAGCTTCAGTTAAACGGCCAGGCTATCGAAATCCGGCTGCTCGATACCAGGGTCTCGGACCTCACCCTCCCCGCCGAATTGACTCATTTTTTCGACGAGGCCCTGGCCGAGATCAATACCGAGTTGAACATCGCCGTGGATAACGTGTCAGCCGCCCTGGAAATACCTTTGGTTTTTACCGGCCTGGGTAGCGACGAGACCACTTTTTGGCTGGAAGCCAGGGAGGCCCAATGAATCGCTGGGGCTGCTTTGGTTTAACCCTGGGCGGGCTGCTGGGCCTGTTGCTGGCCATGCTGTTTTTTGTCTGGGCGCGGCAAGTGGCCTCATCGCCAATTACCCCACCGGTTTCGGTGGCCACTGCCGATGTGACCCTGTTCCTTTCGGAACGCCTATTGAGCCACATCGCCACCGATGCGCTGCAAACGCCCAGCCTGGTTGACCTGAACGCGGGCGGGCAAATGGAGGTCACCACGCGGGCCACCCTGGGCCGGCTGAAGCCGGTGGTTCACCTGGGTTTGTCGCTTGAGGCGCAAGATGCGCAGGTGACCAGCCAACTGCACTGGGCGCAAATGGGGTTTCTCAAAATCCCCGCCAATTGGCTGCCCCCAACCATTATCGCCCTGGGCGCCCGGCCCGGCGAAACCATTACCCAACAAATTCCCCCTGGCTTTGAGGTGGTGGGCCTGGCCACCACGGCGGACGGCCTTGAGTTCCGGTTGAATTGGGTGGGGCCGCCATAAATCAAACCCTATCCGCCAACCTTTTTGCCTGATATTGGGTGCATCCCAAAATTTTGGCGGCAGGGACGGAACATAGTCCTGTCCCTATCCGATGGCCTAAAAATTAAAACTGCCCCCTTGATGTTGCCTCCATCCAATTCGGAGCTATAATTACGTTTTGTCTCTTTAGTTGGGGGCGGCTTGGGCCGCCTCTTTGCCCAAATTTAGCTTTATTGAACCTGAAACTTACAACGAAAGGAAACACAATGGGCACAAGCAAAGTAGCCGTTCTAAAAACGTCGCCGCAAACCGTGCTGGCCGACTACCACCGGTTGATGAACCTGGCCGGTTACCAAAACGTGATAGCCAAAGACGCCGACACCGCCCTGAAGGTCAACATCTCCTGGCACTTCTTCTTCCCCGGCAGTTCAACCACACCCTGGCAAATGGAAGGCGTTATCCGGGCCATGCAGCAGGATGGCTACGACCCCAACCTGATCCACGCCTGCCACAACCGGACGGTGGTAATTGACGCTCACCTGGGCGAAAGAGAGAACAAACAACTCAATGTGGTTGAAGCCCACCACCTGCGCAACATCCACCTTTACGAAGGCGAAGAATGGATCCACATCCAGGATGCGGTGGGCGATCTGACCAAAGAGTTTTTATGCCTGAACAACGTTTACCGCAACGGTTTTTTCATCCCCAAACGTTTCATCGGCGAAAACATTATCCATTTGCCTACGGTCAAGACCCACATTTTCACCACCACCACCGGCGCCATGAAAAACGCCTTTGGCGGCCTGCTCAACGAACGCCGGCACTGGACCCACCCCGTTATTCACGAAACCCTGGTGGACCTGCTGATGATCCAGAAAAAGATCCATCGCGGCGTATTTGCCGTGATGGACGGCGCCTTTGCCGGCGACGGCCCCGGCCCCCGCTGTATGACGCCTTACGTTAAAAACGTCATCCTGGCCAGCGACGACCAGGTGGCCATTGACGCCATTGCCGCCAAAATGATGGGCCTTGACCCCTTATCAATTAAGTTCATTCGTTTGGCCCACGAGATGGGGCTGGGTTGCGGCGATCCCCGCGACATTGAGATTGTGGGCGACCCGCAGGCGGCCGGGGAGAACTGGCGCTTTGTTGGCCCGTTCAAAAAAATGACCTTTGCCTCGCGCATGCAGCATAAAATTTACTGGGGGCCGCTCAAAAAACCCCTCGAGTGGTCGCTCAAAACCGTGCTGGCCCCCTGGTCTTACATTGCCAGCGTGGTTTATCACGATAGCTTCTGGTATCCCCTGCTGGCCCGGAAGCACATGGATAAAGTTCTCCAAAGCGAATGGGGCCGCCTGTTCCGCAATTGGGAGCAACTCACGCCCACCGAGTCGGGCTTTCCGACGGTAGGCGAGGCAGGCGCGGAATTGAAGCGCACGGGCTGGAACGCCTTTTTCCGCTCTTTGGGGATATTAGGCACCGCCGTTAAAGAAGCGCCGGAGTTTGCCGCCCACCAGCGCCGAACCGCCGCTAAAGAAACATAACCAATTAAGCCCTTCGGTCCCAGGATGACCGGCTGCAAACTCAATGAGCAAAGCCGCGGCGTAACTATTCAGGTGATGTCATTCTGAGCGAGGAACGAGCGAAGAATCTCCATGCAGTCTACCAAAAACGAAGCAAAGCAGTGTCGCATGGGGATTCTTCGGCCTATGGCCTCAGAGCAACATGGCAAGGTGAGCAGCAGGCCAGCCTGCGTCTCGGCCCCATTTTGCCCTCTCCAAACAGCGGTGCTATACTTGTTTTTGGCTATCAAACGGTGGTAAAACCTGTACTGAATCCCAATTATCTACAAACCAGTTATGAATCCCATATCCTTTAAGCTAACGGCCTGCATGGCGGGCGGATTGCTTTTTTTTAGCGCGGGCTGTGGCCCTATTTTCCAGGGGGAGGGGGGAGCGATCCCCATCCAGGAAAAGGAAACCCCTGTTCCGGATTCCACTCCCCAAGTGGTTGCGGCTGCCGCTACAATCAGCCCGAAAGATACCGCGGCGCAGGCCCCGGTTTTGGCTAAACCTGCGCCCCCGCCCACGCCAACCCTTGAACCAATGCCCATTCCCGTGCCAGACGGCCCACCTTATGCTTACCACACCATTGCCGAGGGTCAAACCTTAAGCTACATCGCCCTGCTGTATAATACCACCGTTGAAGAACTGGTGGCGATGAATCACCTGGCCGCGCCAACGGCGCTCATCCAAACGGGCCAATTGTTGCGCATCCCGTTGCAGATCAAAACCATTGCCCCGGCCACGCCGCTACTGCCCGATAGTGAGGTGGTGTACGGCCCCGGTTACGTTGGTTTTAATATAACCGAATTTGCCAACAGCCAGGGCGGTTATCTGGCCACTTACTATGAAAATGTAGACGGCCAGGAGTTGACCGGCCCCCAGGTGGTTGAGCGCGTGGCCCAGCAATTCAGCGTTGGCCCCCGCCTGCTGCTGGCTCTGCTGGAGCATTACGGCAGTTGGGTTACTAACCTGCAACCTTCAGCAGAACAGTTGCGCCTGCCGTTGGGGCCGCGCAATCCCAAGGGGGGCAGTCTTTACCAGGCTTTGAGCTTTACGGCCAATCGCGTTAACGCCGGTTATTACGGCTACAAACGCGACGGCTTTTGGGTGTTCCAATTGGCCGACCGCAACCGGGCCATTACCCCCCAGGGGGTCAATGCCGGCACCGTGGGCGTGCAAAACATCCTGGCCATTCACTCGGATGGGGAAACTTGGCCGCAGGAACTGGGGCCAGATGGTTTTGCGGCCACTTATCGGGCGCTCTTTGGCGACCCATTTGCCTATGCCGTGGAGCCGGTAGTGCCCATTACGCTCACCCAGCCGCCCCTCAGCCTGCCCTGGTCTCCCGGCGAAGGGTTCTACTTTAGCGGCGCGCCTCACCCCGCCTACGCCGACGGCAGCGCCTGGGCCGCCATTGACTTTGGCCCGCCCGATGTGTTGGGCAATTGTTTTTACTCTCGCGCGCCCAATACGGCAGCAGCGGATGGCGTAATTGTGATTGCGCGTCAGGGCGAAGTTCAACTTGACCTGGACGGCGACGGCTATCTGCAAACCGGCTGGGTGCTGTTGTATCTACACCTGGCCCTGGATGTTGACACGCCGGTGCAAGTAGGGCAACATGTAAGCGAGGGAGACGTGATTGGCTACGCCTCTTGCGAAGGGGGGCCGTCCAATTCCAGCCACGTCCACTTTGCCCGCCGCTACAACGGCGAGTGGATGGACGCGGGCAGCCCCGTGCCCCTCGTCCTGTCGGGCTGGCAGGTACAGCCCAACCTCATTCCTTACGAGGGTTTCATTACTAATGGGGTTGACGTCCGCGAGGCGTGCCAGTGTTGGGATGCCGACCGGAACTTAATTGTACGCACGGAGTGAAAGAACAAGTATGGTTGTCATCAGAGCCATTGTTCGGTTTATTGTTTTTGTGATTGCCATTGGCGCCATTGTGGTTATTTTGGGTGCCGGTTACTGGGCCTTTACCCAGCAGGCCGAGGAAACGGCGGCGTCCATTTCGGTGGGCGATGCCTCGATGGCCCACTCGCCGCAAAATATTGAAGAATTTTTCCTGGGCCTGTACCTGCAAACCCAGGCGGAAACCATCAATACGCCCGTCTCCAACGATCCCTCTCCTGTGCCCTTTACCGTTGACCTGGGCGAAACCGCCTTCTCCATCTCTAACAAATTGATAGAGCAAGACCTTATTACCGACGCCGACCTGTTCCGTCTCTTCTTACGCTACAACGGCCTGGACGCCAGGCTGGAAGCTGGCGACTATATCTTGCGGCGGAACATGAACTTCCGCGAGATTGCGGAAACGCTACAAAAAGCCAACTTTGAAGAAGTGACCGTCTCTGTTCTGCCCGGCTGGCGCGCCGAGCAAATTGCCGACATGCTGACCCAGGAAGGGATCATGGATGGCCCAGTTTTCCTGGCCTTTGTGCGCCAGGGCACCGGCCTTGATCACCCCCTGCTGGCCGACCTGCCGCCCGGGGCCTCCTACGAAGGGTATCTTTTCCCCGATACTTACCGCATCCCGGCCAACGGCACGCCCGAAGATTTGATCATCCGCATGCTCGACAACATGGCCGGCAAACTTCCGGCCAACGTCCTGGACCTGGCTGCGGCGCAGGGTTATTCCTTCCGCGATATTTTGATCATTGCCTCCATTGTTGAACGTGAAGCCGTGGTCCCGGAAGAACGGCCAACCATTGCCAGCGTTTACCTCAATCGCCTGGCCCAGGGCATGTATTTGCAAGCCGACCCCACGGTGCAGTACGCCATGGGGTATCAAACCGACACAGGCCAGTGGTGGAAAACGCCCGTTACCCTGGAAGAGTATTCCCAGGTCAATTCGCCCTACAACACCTACCTGAATCCCGGCCTGCCGCCCGGCCCCATTGCCAACCCTGCCGCCTCTTCCATTATGGCCACGCTCCAGCCCGAACAAACAGATTACCTTTTCTTTATGGGCTGCGGCGGTGAAGGAGCGCACCTGTTTGCCGTGACCTATGAAGAACACCAAATTAACGTTGCCGCCTGTGGCGGGGGGCAGTGAACCAAAAGCCTTATTTTGTCCCCAAACCGAGTTTGGGAACAAGGTCAATCGTTGTTGTACCAAACAATTTAGTTGTCAATGGAGACAATCGCTATGTCTGATGAATTTTTGGTAATCGGTTCTTCATCGGGGCAGCCCACCCGGCGGCGTTTTGCCCCGGCCTACGCTTTGACTGCGGCGGGCAAGCTCTTTTTACTTGACTGCGGCGCGCCGGTGAGCACTCTGTTATATCGTTACAACCTGGACCCGGCCGACGTGCAGGCCGTGTTCCTGAGCCACTGGCACATGGACCACATTGCCGGCCTGGGTCTTTTTTTAACCCAAAATCATCTGCTTAAACGGCCCGGCCCGCTCAATATCTACGGGCCGCGCGGCACGCGCGGCAAAATCAGGCGGTTGTTGGCCGACTCCTTTCAATCATTCGAAGGGCTGGCCTACGAACTCAATATCACCAACGTTAAATCCGGCAAACGCATCAAAGAAGCCCTCCTTCGAGTTACCTTCTTCAAAACCCAACACCTGGAAAGCACCGCCTACAAAACCAACTTTGGGCGTAAGGCGGTTGCCCTGGGTATGGTGATCAACGGCCCGGGCTGGCGCATTGTTTACAGCGGCGATCTAGGCTCGCCGGAAGAACTCAGCCCCTTTATGAACGGTTGCGACCTGCTGATCCACGAACTGGCCCATCACCAACCCGAAACCGTGGCCGACTTTGCGGCTACGGCCAAAGTGCCTCACGTGCTCATTAGCCATATTGGGCCAGAATTTGACGAAACACCGGCCCGAATTATCCAAGCCTTTAAAGATCGTTACCCCGGCAAACTCACCGTGGCCGAAGACGGCACCAAAGTTCAACTGAATGAAGCTGATCAATGAGAGAAATACTCTAATCAGAAAGGGAAGACCCCATGGTCAAAAAAACAGTAGGCTATGTCCGCACCGAATGGACCTGCCCCAATTGCCAAACCAGGAATCCCGGGCCGCAGAAAACTTGTACCAGTTGTGGCATGCCCCAGCCCGACGACGTGCAATTTGAGCAGGCCGCGCAGGAAGAGATTATCAAAAACGAAGCTGAAATTGCCAAAGCCAAAGCCGGCCCCGATATTCATTGCTACTACTGCGGGTCGCGCAACCCGGCCGGGGCCGCCACTTGCAGCCAGTGTGGGGCCGACCTGCGCGAGGGTAAGGCCAGAGATAAAGGCCGCATTTTAGGCGCGCGCCGCACCGGCCCGGCGCCAAAAATCACCTGTTCGGCCTGCGGCGCGGAGAACGAGGCCAACGCGCCCAAGTGCGCCCAATGTGGCGCCCCGTTGACCAGACCCGAACCTGAAGCCAGGGCAGTGCCGGCCAAACCCCTGCGCCGCCCGCAAAACAGGTTATGGGCCGTTATCGCCGGGGGAGTGGCCTTACTTTGCTGTCTCGCCGCCATTGTGTTTTTTATTCTGTCCGCCCGCACCAGCGACATCAACGGCACGGTGCAAGATGTCTCGTGGACTCGCACCATTGCCATTGAAGCCTTACAGCCGGTTGAACATGCAGATTGGCGTGACAGCATCCCGGCAGAGGCCATTGTGGGCGTTTGCACCCAAAAAGTGCATCACACCCAGGATAATCCCGCGCCCAACGCCAAAGAAGTCTGCGGCACACCCTACAGCGTAGACAAAGGCAGCGGCTATGCCGAGGTAGTGCAGGATTGTGAGTACGAGGTGTATGAGGAGTGGTGCAAATACACCGTAGATGAATGGCAAAAGGTTGACGAGGTCTCGCTTGGCGGCAATAACCGCAATCCCCAATGGCCCGCCGAGCCGGTTTTGAGCAGAAATCAACGGCCGGGAGAGCGGGTGGAACAATACAAAATCATTTTCAATACCGAACAGGGACAATACACCTACACCACCAGCAGCGAAACCGAGTTCCAACGGTACGATCTCGGCAGCCGGTGGATATTGAAAGTGAATACCTTTAACGCCGTCATGGATACCGAACCGGCGCGTTAGGCCCAAAACAAATTGACAAAACAGGCTTATTTCCGTTTTTACGCCGAATTAAATGACTTCCTGCCCCCGGCCAAAAAACAACGGTTCTTCAGCCATTCCTTTGTGCTCAGGGCCTCGGTTAAAGACATGATCGAGGCGCTGGGCGTGCCGCATACCGAGATTGACCTCATCCTGGTCAACGGCCGCTCTGTTGACTTTTCCTACCCGGTGCAGGATGGCGACCGGATCAGCGTTTATCCCGTTTTCGAGTCGCTGGACATCACCCCCCTGGTACGGCTCCGGCCCGAACCCCTGCGCGAGACCCGCTTTGTGCTTGACGTTCACCTGGGGCGGCTGGCCGCCTACCTGCGTATGTTCGGTTTTGATACGCTGTACCGCAATGATTACAACGACGACGAACTGGCCCGCATTTCCAGCAGCAACGGCCGCATTCTCTTAACCCGCGACCGGGGCCTGCTCAAACGCAGCATTGTTACCCACGGCTACTGCCTGCGGGCCACCAACCCCCGCCAACAATTAATAGAGGTGCTGCGCCGTTTTGACCTGTACCGGTCGGTCAAACCGTTTCAACGCTGCTTGCACTGCAACGGCCTGCTACAGCCGGTGGCCAAAGCAAACATCAGCCACCGCTTACTCCCCAAAACCAGGCAGCGTTATCATGAGTTCTGCCACTGTCCCACCTGCAACCGGGTCTACTGGAAAGGGGTCCACTACCAACGGATGCGGCAGTTTATTGACAGCGTGCTTCAGCGCAACCCTGCCGAAACTTACTACACGTATTGAAAAATCCCCATAGTTATGTTATCATAAAACTATAACTTCTTGTTATGTCTAATTACCGCCTGCCAGGAGGCTGTTTGATGATGACACCGGCGCTCAAAACAAACAAATCCATTGCGGCCGTTGTTTTAGCCAGTTTTGTTTTGGCCGCCTTTATTATTTCAGGCTTTACCGCCGCCAACTTCAACAACCAAACCGACCCTGCCCCATTGCCCCAGGGAGGGCCTGAAACCTATCGCCTCACCAACGCCATCAAAAACGGCGATTTTGAGGATCGTTACACCGGCAACAATGTGCAGGGCAACGCAGTGGCGGCCTACTGGTATCCTTACAACAACGGCGGCGCCCACTTTGGCTGGTACGATGAGGAATGGGCCGAAGCGGTTCATAGCGGCAAACACGCCCAATTAATGGAAATCGCCCAGGTAGACACCTATCTGCCGGAGCGCATCATTGCCATTTACCAAACGGTAGAAGTGGTGCCCAACATGAACTACGTGTTGACCATCCACGCCCTGATGCGTTCCGACGCGCCGGAAGCGGACCGCAATCAGGACGAATATACCATGAGTTGGGGTCTTGATTACCAGGGGCGGGGTAAATATTATTTTGTACAAAATTGGACGGCAATGGCCGTGGATGAACAACTCCGCGTTGGCTCCGGCGGCCCCGCCAGCGACGCCAACCATTTATATTACCAACGTTTTGTCTACACCATTTTTACCGGCAATGCCACCAAACTGACCCTCTTCATCCGGGGCATGAAACTGGAACCCACCGGCACTGAACTGAACTTTAACCTTGACGATATTTCCATGGTTGGCCCCTATGTTCCGCCTACGGCCACGCCCACCCCCAGCTTAACCCCCACCCGCCGGAAATTGCCCACCCTCACCCCCACGCCTACCGGCACGCCTCCCTCAGATATGCCGATCACGGGCCAGAGCCAATTGCCGGATGCCGGGGCCACCCTGCCTCAGAACATTTCGGGGGGGGCGGTGGCCTTTGGCACCCTGGTTTTGCTGGTGCTTGGCTTCGCCGCCGCCAACCACTTATTGCAACATCGCCAAAAGTGAGTGCCCCTAATTTTGGGCATCAGACGACCGGCAGCGAATCTCCAAGCGGCCGGGCAACCCTCGCCACTACTCTTCATTCCGCTGCACCCGCTGAATGACCAAATCCATCATTCTTGTGATTAAGCCGGTTGTTGTGTTACAATGAGAAAATCATTTACCTTGACCACAGGAAAAAATAATGACTAAACGCCTCATTCTGGTGGCCGGCAATATTGGCAGCGGCAAAACTTCCCTCACCGAACGGTTGGGCGCCCGATTGGATTGGCAAACCAGTTTTGAATCCGTGGCCGACAACCCCTACCTGGCCGACTTTTACGCCGATATGCGCCAGTGGTCCTTCCACTTGCAAGTTTTCTTTTTGGGCCACCGGGCGCAGCAGCATCTTGACCTGGCCCACAGCCCCAAATCCGCCATCGCCGACCGCAGCATCTACGAAGACGCCTACATCTTTGCCCGCGCGCTCCATCATCTGGGCAACTTGAATGAGCGGGACTACCAGGCTTATCGGAATGTTTTTAACCTGATCATAACCGGCCTGCCCCGGCCCGACCTGCTGCTTTATCTTACCGCGCCCGTGCCGGTGCTGCTCAACCGCATCCACCAGCGGGGTCGGGTCATTGAAAGCGGCATCACCTTTGAGTATCTATCGCTGCTGGAAACATTTTACAAGGAGTGGATAGATATCTTTGACCTCTGCCCGGTGCTCACCATCCACACCGACGACCTGGATTTTGTCAACCAAACCAAACACCTGGACATTGTTATGCAACGGATTCAGGATAAATTGGCGGGGAAAGAGGATGTTGTTTTTCCGTCAAACAACAATGATGAGGCAAAATGATAGTTTATTTCAACGGCCAATATCTCCCCAAACAAGAAGCAAAGATCTCTCCCGATGACCGCGGCTTTCTATTTGCCGACGGCGTTTACGAGGTGATCCGCGCCTACCAGGGCCGCCTGTTCCAAACAGACCCGCACCTGCAACGCCTGGCCCGCAGCCTGCGCGAGTTACAAATAGGTGGACCGGACCCGGAGATTTTCAGAGAAGTCGCCCAGCAGTTACTTCATCACAACCAACTTGGAGATAGCGACGCCCTGGTCTACATCCAGGTAACGCGCGGCGCAGCTCCCCGCCGGCACACCTTCCCCGGCAGCCATGTTTCGCCAACGGTTTATGCCACGGCTACTCCTTTCAACCCACCCCGCGAAAAAATGGAGCAGGGCATCAAAATTATCCTTACGCCCGACCTGCGCTGGACGCGCTGCGATATTAAATCGGTTTCCCTGCTGCCCAACGTGCTGGCCAGCCAACAGGCCCAGGAGAGCGACGCAGCAGAAGCCGTTTTTGTGCGCGACGGCGCGCTGACCGAAGGCACCCACACCAACTTTGCCGCCGTGCGCAACGGGCAATTGGTCACTTATCCCAAAAGTCATTACATCCTGGGCGGCATCACCAGAGAAGTTGTTTTAAGCCTGTGCGCCAACCTGAACATTCCGGTTAAAGAATTTCCTCTTCTGGAAAAGGATTTGCCTTCCGCCGAAGAAATGATGCTCCTGGGCACCACGTCTGAAATAATGCCGGTAGTTCGGGTGAACGATTGGCCCGTAGGTGATGGCCAACCCGGCCCCATCACCCAAAAATTGCAGCAGGCTTTCCGCCGGAGAGTGGGTTAGCTTCACTTGCCAACCGGCCCACTTTCAGGCACAATGGTATTGTGCCAAATTTGGCCGACTTAGAAAACCTGCAATAAAAATTAGCATCTGGAGGATGAAACATGTCTAAAAAGTTATTAATTATGCTGTTCCCACTATTGCTGGCCCTGGCCTGCGGCGGGGGAGGCGACAGCGGCGGCATTTTGGGCGGTGAGAGCGAACAACAGCCGCCGGAAAACGCCGTTGAAATCTCTATCATTTACGCCCCGGAAGAAGAGCTTTACATGGTTGACGCCATTAAGCAGTTCAACCAGGCTTACATTGACGGCAAAAATCCCCTCACCGGCCAGGCCCTGGCCGACGGCGAGCGGCCTATTTTTGTTACGGGCGGCCCCGGCTCGTCGGGCCAAATTGCCCAGGGCATTATCAACGCCATTATTGCGCCCAACAATGAAAACGTGGCCCGGCCCACCATTTTTTCGCCCTCGGTGAGCCACTGGCTGGCCCTGGTCAACTTTCAAACGGGCCGCCAAATTTTTGACCTGGCCGACAGCCCGCCCACGGCGCTGGCCCCGGTGGTAATGGCTATTTGGGAGAGCCGGCTCAAAGCCATTCAAGAAAAAAGCGGCAGCGACGAAGTGGGCTGGGAAGAACTGCTGGCGGTGCTCAATTCGCCCAACGGCTGGGCCGATTACAACATTCCTGGAGACCGCACCACCGTTTACTACGGCCACACCGACCCCTTTATCAGTTCCACTGCCCTCTCTACCCTGATTGCCGAATTTTACGCCAGCGCCCGCGCCAACAGCGACGACCCCGACTTTCGCCGCCTTACCCTGGAACAGGTGCGCGACCCCGCCGTGCAACAAGGTGTCCGCGATATTGAAGAGTTAATCCGTCATTATTCCTCGCGCACCACCGAGTTTAAAGAGTACATTGCCCAGGGGCCAAGTTATCTGGACTTTGTGGCCCTGGAAGAAAACGACCTCATCTACATCAACCAGGGTAAAACCGCTTACAAACCGCCGGAGAAACTGGTGGCCCTTTACCCCAAAGAAGGCACGTTTTGGCACGAGCATCCCTTTGCCGTTCCCCAGGCCGATTGGGTAACGGATGAGCAGCGAGAGGCGGCCAAAGTATTTACCGAATTCATTCGCAGCGAGCCGATCCAGCAGAAAGTGATGGAAAACGGTTTTCGGCCGGTCAACCCCAGCGTGACCGTGGGCTATCCCATTGCCCCGGAATTGGGCGTTGACCCCAACCAACCCACCGCCATTTTGGAAGTGCCCGACCCCGAAGTGATTGCCGAGGTGCAGGCCAGTTGGCAATTTGTCAAAAAGCAGGCCGACGTGCTGCTGGTGATGGATACCTCCGGCTCGATGAGTGGGGACAAAATTGAGCAGGCCAAACAAGCCGCCCTGGCTTTTGTTAACAAAATGCCGCCCCAAAACCAGGTGGGCTTGGTCAGGTTTGACAGCAGTGTCAACCCGGTTGTGCCGCTGGCTTCAGCCGAGGGCAACCAGGCTGAAATGACCAACCAGATCAATAGCCTGTATGCCGAGGGCGACACTTCTCTTTACGACGCCATTCTCCAATCCATCGAATTCCTGAGAAGTTCCCGCAGCGGCGAGGATGACCGGATTCAGGCCGTCATTATATTGAGCGACGGCCAGGACACCAGCAGCCAGATGTCGCTGCAAGAAGTGGTGGCCCTCATCGAATCCAGCCGGGAAGACCGTAACCCGGTCATCGTTATTCCCGTGGCCTATGGCGGCGATGCCGACATCAACGCCCTCAACTCCATTGCCCGGGCCAGCGCCACGCGGGTTCAATCCGGCAACCCGGAGGATATTCAACAACTGTTGGAGTTGATTAGCAGTTACTTCTAAACTATACCGTAACCATTCAGGTCATGTCATTCTGAGCGAGGAACGAGCGAAGAATCTCCATGCAATATACCAAAAACGAAGCAAAGTAGGGCCGCATGGAGATTCTTCGGCCTATGGCCTCAGAATTACGGTCATAAATGACATGGCCAGGTGAATAGTCGCGCTACACCAAACAACCTCATAAATTATCATTAAACCTGTTGCAAAATAACAGGGATAACACCTTCTGTGGAAAGATTAGTCCGAGTTTTATTTTGCAACAGGTCTATTATCAAACAAGGAACATCTCAAATTATGGATCTATTTCACGCCCTCATTCTGGGTCTTATCCAGGGCGCAACCGAATACATCCCGGTTTCAAGCTCGGCTCACCTGGTGCTGGTGCCCTGGTTTTTGGGCTGGCCCGACGCCTCCTTTGCCTTTGAAGTATTGGTGCAGTGGGGCACGCTGGTGGGCGTATTTATTTTTTTCTGGCCGGATTTGATGGTTATTATCAAAAGCGTCAGCCAGGGTCTTTGGCAAGGCCGGCCGCTGGCTACATTTGAAGCCAAATTGGGCTGGCTGGTGGTGGCAGCCACCATCCCGGCGGTGATATTGGGTTGGCTTTTTAAGGATTATTTTGAGGCCACTTACGACTCACCGGCTTTGGCGGGCGTATTTCTTATCTGTACGGCTCTTTTGCTGGTTATCGCCGAACGCTTTGGCGCGCGGTTGCGCGATTTAGAACAATTTGGCTGGCTCGACGCCTTCATTGTTGGCGTCTGGCAAGCCGCAGCCATGTTTCCCGGCGTTAGCCGCTCCGGCGCAACCATCAGCGGGGCGGTGCTGCGTGGCTTCAACCGGACCGCCGCCGCTCGCTTCAGCTTTCTCATGTCCATTCCGGCCTTGTTGGGCGCCGGCGTAATGGCCTTAAAAGACCTGCTGGATACGGGCACGCTGGCCGCCGAACTGCCGGCCATTACCGTTGGCTTTATCGCCGCGGCAGTGTCCGGCTATCTTTGTATTCGCTGGCTGCTTTATTATCTGCAACGCCATTCGCTGTATGTTTTTGCCGCCTATTGCGCCATCGTCAGCATTGCCAGCATTATCCTATATATCAGCAGAGGATAACGTGTGTTTGCCCTCAAATAAATATCTTCTCTGCTCATGTAGGCAAAAACGTTTCAACTTTACTCAAAGCGGCGCTCCCCTATCCCTCTGTTTTTTTGTTGCTCTACTACTGCTATTTCTGACTGCATGCGGGGCGACCGTTACGCCTCCGCCGCCCGTTTTTCTCAAGGTAGCCGGATCAACCAGCATGAAACCGTTATTGGTCAACCTGACCACGCGCTTTAGCGCCGAACATCCCCAGGTTACTTTTGATATTCAAGGCGGCGGTTCGCAATTGGGCCAATGGGCGGTTGAAACCGGCCAGGCCGACATAGGCATGGTTTCCTGGACGCCCTCAGACCTGAACAATGAGGTTCGCTTGATACCCATCGCCCAAGATGCGGTGGCCATTATTCTCAACGCTCAGAATAAAGTAGAGGGACTCTCGCTGCGGGAACTGCGCGACATTTTTAGCGGACGGCTGCTCAACTGGCAAGAGGTGGCGGGACTGCCGATGACGATCCAGGTAGTGAGCCGCGAGGACGGCTCCGGCACGCGGGCAGTTTTTGAAACGGCCGTTATGGCCGACCGGGCCGTTACGCCCACCGCCATAGTAATGCCCAGCAGCCAGGCTGTGTTTGATTTTGTGGCCCAAAATCCAAACGCCATCGGCTATGTTTCTTTGGCCTTTGTAGGGCAAGGGGTTTACGCGGCGCCCATTGAGGGAGTTGCGCCCAGCCTGGAAAATCTTGATTCAGGAAGCTATTTTTTAACCCGGGAGCTATCGCTGATTACGCCGGAGCAGAGCCGGCCAGAAATCACGCAATTTGTTGAGTTTGTCTTAAGCCCCGCCGGTCAGGCCATTGTGAGAGAAGAATGGGGGAGCGCAAAGTGAATGGGCCGTGAACAAACCCGTTATAGCCACGGATTAGTCGCCCGCTCCTGCCCAATGGTGGTCACCGGGCCGTGGCCGGAGCAGACAATGGTTTCATCGGGTAAAACCATCAGTTTTTCATTGATGCTGGCCATCAGGGTTTCGTAACTGCCGCCGGGCAGGTCGGCGCGGCCAATGCCGCCGGCAAAAAGCACGTCGCCGTCAAAAAGAACGCCCTCTTTGGCTTCATAAAAACTGACGTGACCGGGGGAATGCCCCGGCGTGAACAGCACCTCAAGCATATGCCGGCCAAAAACAAGCGTGTCCCCTTCGGCCAGGGCCAGGTCAGGTTCCGGGCCGGGCGGAACTTGAAGGCCAAAAAAACCGGCGCCCCCATTTTCTCTGAGTAAAGGCAAATCCAATGGATGTAACGCCAACGGCGCGCCGGTCGCTTCAACCAGAGGGCCGTTGGCCACAATATGGTCAAAATGGGCGTGGGTATTTAAAATGTATTTTATGGTCAGGTCCGATTCTTTAATTTCGGCTAAAATAAGGTCCGCCTCGTCGCCGGGGTCAATAACCACGCCTTCTCCGGTTTCTTCACACCCCACAATGTAGCAGTTGGCTTGAACGGGGCCAACGGGTAACTGTTTGATAATCAAGGCAACCCCTCCTTAACAGCATTAAAATTGGGCAAAACAGGCCAAAATACCTACCATTTAGACTGGACAATTCAAATAGGTTATGTTACTATGATTTCTGTTACAAACGATATAAACGTTCATTAAAAAGAGGAGTGTTGTATCTGAGGCCAAAGATGCCGGGCGCATCTTGGGCCGGTTTAGATAACACTCCTTTTTTGTTGGCTCCGAAAACGATCAGGCTATGGCCTCCCGGAGAAGGTTGAAAAAACCTGGCCAGGGTGGCTAAACAAGAATTCTGACCAGTAGTTTTATTTGAACCGCATTGCACCTTCAAAAAATTAGCCTCGCTTTACCGCCGTTAGCGGTTGTCGGTTCACCCCAAATCCAAGCCAATTTGTCCCCAGCATCACGCCACTACCCTTTGTAAATTACGCCTAACCTTCCTTTGAGACAGAAGTATACCACATTGCCGCGCTTATGGCGAGTAAGGAATGAGGATGATTTGTTAATGTTGATTTAATATTTTTTAATCTGCCCTTTATCCTAAATTAAAAACGAGAGGCGGTTTTTGCGTGAGATGGCCCGGTAACCGTCCATCTCGACGGTGGTCAAGGTGAAAAGGCAAGATAATTCTCAATTTGAATATATTTTATTTGACCTGGACGACACCCTTTATCCCAAAGAAGCCGGGCTGATGAAGGCCATCAGCGAACGCATTTTGTATTTTATGACGCAAAGAGTTGGTATTCCGGCTGATGACGCCACCAGCAAAAAACTCGATTACTATCAGAAATATGGCACGGCGCTCCGGGGTTTAATGGAAGAATACCACATCAATCCGCAGGAGTACCTGGATTTTGTACACGAGGTGAATCCGAAAGACTTTCTGGGCATTAGCCCTCCGCTGGACCGAATGCTCCAGGAAATTCCGTTACGCAAGGTTATCTTTACCAACGCCGATGTGGAGCACTGCGAACGGGTGCTAAACACCCTGCGGGTACGCCCTCATTTCAACCTGATTATTGACATCAAGGTTTTGGGCTATGAAAACAAACCTCGCCCGATGGCCTATCGGAAAGCGCTGGATTTATTGGAAGTGCCGGGGGAGAATTGTATTATGGTTGACGATACGCCTCGCAACTTGATGCCGGCTAAAGATTTGCGCATGACAACCATCTTAATTAATGGGGGCAAAAGGTCTATTGCCATTGATTATGTTGTGCCCACTATCTTTCACGTGGAGGGCGTGGTCAAAAGTCTACTCCCCATGGAGAGACTCTAACGCTCCATGCCTAACTTGGTTGAAACCACCTTCCACGTTCGTTACGCCGAAACCGACCAGATGGGCATTGTGCACCACGCCGCCTACGTGGTATGGCTAGAGGAGGGGCGCAGCCAGTGGCTGCGGGCGCATGGCAGTTCTTATGCTCTATTTGAAAAAGCGGGCTTGCGGCTGGCTGTTTCAGAAGTGCATATCCGCTACCGGCAGCCGGCTTATTACGACCAACAAGTCACCATCCGGTGTTGGCTGAAAGCAATGCGCAGCCGGCAGGTGAAATTTGGATACCAGGTAGTTGATCCCAAAACCGCGACTATCCTGGCCGAAGCCTACACCACGCTCATCAGTCTTGACCGGCAAGGCAATGTCACCAAAATGCCCACCGAGTGGCAAATTTTTTTCAAAGAAAGCATGTCGTCGTCGCCAACGGACAAAGATTAAAAAATGGCCTCACCGCCGGGTTGAGGCCATTTTAGTATTCAGAGCAACCATTATTACGCCGGAAGCGGGGCTGTAGAGGGAGGGACTACATTTGGCGGCGCATCAGACGACGAGCTTTTTTCTGGGGAAGCATTTCCTGGGGGCGCCGGATCGGTTTCTGGATTATCACCGCTGCCATCTACCAGCGCGGCAAATTCTTTTGCTTCAAGCGTTTCTACTTCCAATAAACGGGTGGCTACCAATTTTAACTTATCAATATTATCGGTCAAAAGCTGGCAGGCTCGCTTGTAAGCTTCATCAACCAACTGCCGTACTTCAAAATCAATCTGTTCGGCAGTTTCTTCACTGTAGTTGCGCTGCTCGCTGATTTGCCTTCCCAAAAAAATCAATTCTTCTCTATCGCCAAAGGTAAGAGGGCCTAATTTTTCACTCATACCGTATTGGGTGACCATAGCCCGAGCCATGCGCGTCACGGTTTGCAGGTCGTGACTGGCGCCCGTCGTGACATCCCCAAATACAATTTCTTCTGCGGCGCGTCCCCCCAAGGCGCCGGCCAGGCGGGCCTTAAATTCCGACACGCTCATCAGTCGCTGGTCATCCTCCGGCAAAAATAAGGTAACGCCCAGAGTGCTGCCCCGGGCAATAATTGTTACCTTATGCACCGGGTCTGCTTCAGGAATCAGATGCGACACCAGGGCATGCCCGGCTTCGTGATAAGCGGTAACTTCTAACTCCTCTTCATTGCGGATACGGCTCCGGCGTTCCGGCCCCATGCGCACTTTTTCAATAGCCTCTTGTAAATCGGCCATTTTGATTTGCTTTTGGCCGCGCCGGGCCGCCAGGATGGCCCCTTCATTAATCACATTCTCCAAATCCGCCCCGGAAAAGCCGATGGTTATTTTGGATAAGGCCTCTAAATTAACATTGGTGGCCAACGGCTTACCCCTGGCGTGAACTTCTAAAATTTTCTTTCGTCCCTGCCAGTCGGGCCGGTCCAGCACCACCCGGCGGTCAAACCGACCCGGACGCAACAGGGCCGGGTCCAAAATATCCGGGCGGTTGGTGGCGGCCACTACTATCACGTTGGTGTCGGTTTCAAAACCATCCATTTCCACCAGTATCTGGTTCAAGGTTTGCTCGCGCTCGTCGTGGCTGCCGCCCAGGCCGGCCCCCCGATGGCGGCCTACGGCGTCAATCTCATCCACAAAAACAATGCAAGGGCAGTTGCGTTTGGCCTGGTCAAACAGGTCTCGCACCCGGCTGGCCCCCACGCCCACAAACATCTCCACAAACTCGGAGCCGGAGATGCTAAAAAAGGGTACGCCGGCTTCGCCGGAAACGGCTTTGGCCAGCAGGGTTTTGCCACAGCCGGGAGGGCCAACCATCAACACGCCCTTGGGGATACGCGCGCCCAGGGAGATGAATTTTTCCGGCTCGCGCAAAAACTCAACCACCTCGGCCAGTTCTTCCTTGGCCTCTTCGGCGCCGGCTACATCTTCAAACGTCACGGTGGGTTTGTCGCCGGCAAACATCCTGGCCCGGCTTTTGCCAAAACTGAGGGCCTGATTGTTGGAGCCCTGCGCCTGGCGGACCATAAAAAAAAGCAATCCGCCCAAAATCACCAGGGGCAGGACGGTCAGGGCCAAAGTGCCCCAATCACTCCAGGCGCTGCGAGGAATAACGGTTATCTCGATGTTGTTCAGATTTTCGGCTGAAACACTTAGGTCCTCAAATGTTTTAAAAATACTAACGTCGGTTTCTTTACGAGATTTGACCGGAGAGTTATCAGCGCCGGTATACGTTACCGTTAACTCATCTTCCTGAATCTCTATTTTCTCTACCTTACCCGCTTTTATATCTTCGGCCACGGTGCTAAGGTCTATTTCATTGGTATTTCTGGGGCCGGAAAAAATGCTAAAAACAATAGCAGCTACGGCTAACAGAACCAGCAGATAAACAATGCCGCTATTTTTGAAAAAGCCTGAATTCACACTTTCCTCCAAAACTACTGCCAACAGGCGTTGGCCGTCAACTAAAGTTGACCATAATTATACCAAAACAAAGGGGATATTTAAAAGGAAGCTATCCAGATTTTTTACTGGACTACCTCTACTGAACGCAAAATCAAGGCGCCCAGATTATCCTGTTCGCCCCGGCCCGGTTCCAAAATAGGTAACCGCACTTTTGTAGCCGGATTGTAAAAACCGATACGAATCTGATAATTACCCGGAGCCGCCGTAATGGGGATAGCCACCTGGTAATGATTGAAGTTGACTTCACCCACAGGCCATTGGCTGGTAGGGGCGATGCCCTGGGGCGCTGCGTCAATTTGAGAGACAATTCCTCCCTGGGGCGTGGTTAAATAGACAAAAAAATTGTTATCAGCTACAGGCGGCTTAATGGCCTGCCAGAAGAAGGTCAGATTGACTATTTCACCGGGTTTAAACTGCACCCGGGGCATTTCATACGCTTTTAATAGAATTTGTCCATCAAAATTGGCGTCCATGGGCACGCGGGAGCCGCTGCTCACCACCAGGGTCATCAAGGTCCGGTTAGCTACCAGCGAACCCGGCGGGGGGTCTTGCCCAAGCACTCTGCCCGGTGTTTCCACACTCCAATCCTCAAATTTCTGCACCACCAAGTCTAGCGCAGTTAAAGCCTGCTGGGCCTCTTCAAAATTCATGCCCCTCACGTCGGGCACTTCAATCAAGGGTGGTCCCTGGCTGAGAATTACATTAACCGGACTGCCCAGGTCCACGCCCGCGCCAGCCGGAATAGATTGTTGGATAATGGTAAAGGCCGGCCAGGTAGGATGCGGCTCTTCGCCCGCTATCACCAATTCCAGGCCCATATCCGTTAAGGCCGACCGGGCCGCTGTTTCATCCAGCCCCACAATGTCGGGCATCCGCACCTGGTCGGGCAGCAGGGTGGGCAGAGGGGTGGGGAAAATACCGCTTGGTTCGGGCGCGTAAGCCTGGTAAATAGCCACAAATAAGGGGATCAGGCCGGCAATGGCAATAATGGCAATCAGACCCAACAGCAATAAAATTCCGTCAAACCCGCCGCGCTTTTTAGAGCGCGTGGCCGCCTGAGCAGCCGGCACGTAACGCTGGCGAGCCGCAGCCGGGGAGGGGGGGGGCGGCGGGGGTGGCACAGCGCCGGAATAGCCCACGTTCTGCAGAGGAGAGCCGACCACGGCCGAAATCGGCGACTGGCTGCCGCTGGCGCTCAAGCGGCCCTGTTTATACATCATCAGGGCCTCGCGCAAATGGTCGGCGGTTAAAAAGCGTTCGTTTGGATTTTTGGCCATGGCCGCGTCAACAATACGGGCCAAGGGTTCGGGAATGATGGGGTCAAGCCGGTCAACCGGAATATGCGCTTCGTAAATCTGTTTGCGGGCCACGTCCTGGTCGTCTACGCCCACAAAAGGAACCCGGCCCGTGAGCATCTCGTACAAAATAATGCCAATGGCGTAAACGTCGGTGGCGGGTAAGGCCCGGTCGCCGGAGGCTTGCTCCGGGGCAAAGTAGGCCGGGGTGCCCCAAACCACTTCGCCCTCCTCCATGGTGCTTTCGCCCAGGGCGCGGGCCAGGCCAAAATCGGTCACTTTGGCCTGATTGGTGGGGGTCAGCAAAATATTGCCCGGTTTTAAATCGCCATGCACAATTCCGGCCCGGTGGGCGGCCCCCACCGCCGAGCAAATCTGAATGGCGTAGGTAACGGCCTGGTTTACGGGGATGGCCCCCTGCTCAGCGATAGCCGTGCGCAGGTCAGACCCGGCCACCCATTCCATTACAATGTAGGGGCGGCTTTTAGCCTGGCCAAAGTCGTACACCGCCACAATATAAGAATCGCTCAACCGGGCCGCATTTTGGGCCTCGCGATGGAAGTTGACCAAAAAGCCGGGGTCGCGGGTATATTGGGGCCGCAACACCTTAACCGCCACCATCCGGCCCAGAGACATATCCTGGGCCTGGTAAACTTCGGCCAGGCCGCCCTCACCAATTTTTTTGACCAGTTGATAACGGTCATTAAAAACTACGGGAAGTTCCATACAGCAGACGGTAAACGGTAGGCCAGAAATTGTTATTTGGCCGGTGTTCAGCCGGCAGGGGTCTAACGTTCACCATGCTCCCAATTGAGTTTTTTGGCGCGCGCCGGGAAGCGCAAATTTTTACCAGGCATTATTTTACCCTATGAAAGCGACTCTCACAAGCAAGAGGGAGTGTCTCAAAAATAAAAAAGTCAGGGCGCGCCCGGGTATGGTGATTTTTTATCCGATAAAGATTAACCAATCTGCATCACCCTAAATTCTTCGCGCAGCACCTCCCGGCCGTACTGGTCAAGGGTGGTGTTGCGTTCTTTAATCCGTTCATACAGGTTGTCCGGGTCGCGCACCTGGCTAACGTGGCAACGAATAGCCTTGATCTTGAGGTCGAACACTTCGGAAATATCCACCCACAGGTTGGCGCGTTCGGTGCCGGTTAAATAAACTTCTTTTACGGTGTGTGGTTCTAACCCCAAATCAAGAAGTTCGGGGTGATACATCCGGTTGCGGGCCGCCGGGAACACGGCATCAATGGTCACTTCTCCGGCGGCGCGGTGGTCGGCGTGGTTAATGTAACGGTTCTCAAAAAAATAGCGACTGGGGTCCTGGGTAATAACCACATCTGGCTGATGACGCCGTATCTCAGCGACAACGCGCTGGCGCAGCCCCAGGGTATGTTGCAGTTCCCCGTCCCGTTCGTCAAAATAAATTACCTGCTTAACCCCCAACACGTCGGCTGCCGCCTGTTGTTCTTTTTTACGGATAGCGGTCAGTTTTTCCGGGGTCATTTCAGGGTCGTCGCTGCCCTTGTTGCCGTTGGTCAAGATGAGATAGCTCATCTCAGTGCCATGCTTGCACCACAAAGCAATTATACCGCCACAGAAAAATTCGGGGTCGTCGGGATGGGCTACAATGACCATGGCTTTAGCGGGAACTTGAAGGGTCAACCTGAATACCTCACCAAGAAAATAAAAAGCGGCTCATTGCAAAATCAACGCGAACCGCTTTTGCTCTTTATCATTATAAAAAATCAACGTAGTTCAATTGTGGTATTTTTGAAAAGCCATCACCGGGTTTTATTTCGGCTGACCTTTATAGGTGGCCCGCTCTTCTTCCAGGTCGTAATCCCAATAACCGGGGCCGTCGGTGAAAAAGGCCGCATTGCGGGCGGTATCGGCCTCGTACTCGCTGGGTAAATCTTCTTCGGGGAAGATGGCTTCCGGGGGGCATACCGGCACGCAGGCACCACAGTCAATGCAGGTATCCGGGTCAATAAAGAAAAGATCATTCCAGTCTGCGTCATCGGTTGGACCGGGGATAATGCAGTCTACCGGACAGACTTCTACACAATCGCCTTCACGGGTACACAACGATGTGATTACGTGGGTCATGAAAAAATCCTCCTTGAGATTTTATTATTTGCTGGTAAAAATCATTTTCATTGTAATCTTATCCCTGAAATTGGTCAAGAATCACCTTCACTTTTCCGGCAAAATAAGTTATAATGGGAACATCCTCTCGTTGAGAGCATCCTCTCGTTGAGAGCATCCTCTCGTTGAGAGCATCCTCTCAACGAGAGCATCCTCTCAACTCATGGCAGGGAGACAAGCCAAATGAAGCTCAAACAGGAAGTGGTCAGGCCAGAGCCATCGTGCCTACTGCGGGCGCTTTATTTTATATTCGTTGGGTCGTGGTTGAGTTTGATCTGGATCAATGTGGCCTGGGCCTTGAATGCCAGTATCATTGGTTTACCTTTTGGCCTGTGGATGATCAATCGCACGCCTCAAATTTTAACGCTCAAGGCAGTGCCGGTGATGGTCATCTACGATGAAAACGGACAGTTGATTCGGACCTCTCAGGTGCCACAGACCGGTTGTTTGTGGCGAACGGTTTATTTTCTCCTGATTGGCTGGTGGTTCAGTTTAATCTGGGCCAATGTGGGCTGGTTTTTATGCGCCATCATCGTGGGCCTGCCGGTTGGGTTGTGGATGCTCAACCGGCTGCCGGCTGTCACCACCTTATATCAACAATAAAAAACTATTTTGTTTTGAAAGGAGACTTTTTTAATGGATTTAAGACAAACGATTTCTGACCACCAGGGGTGGTTTGAGTCAATTACGGGTAAAATTCCTCTTTACAAAGGCTACAAGGAAAAAGAAATGCGGCGCGAAGCCGACGCGCTTTTGCGCGAGCATCTGGCCAAACAATTTGGCGAGCAGTTGGGGCGGGCCGAAGAGGTGGCCAGCCAGATGCTCACCGGCCCCGGCATGATGCAACTCGACGAGATGGGCAAGGGCAATACCCGCCTGCAAACGTTAATTGATAAAATCAAAACAGCGGCGCAGGGTTACGCCGGTCTATTTGACGCCATCAAGGTTAAAGAGAATGAATTGGACATTCTCTACGAGTTTGATTACAACATGTTGGTGAAGGTGGACGAGGTGGCCGAGGCTATTGATGCGCTTCAGGCCGCCCTGGATGAGGGCGACGACGGCAAGGTTGCCCCGGCCGTGCGCCGTTACGTAAAAACCGTTGGCGATGCGACGACGCTGTTTGACACCAGAAAAGATAAGTTATTGGGCTTGGCTTGAGCAAGCCTGCTTTTGACGAACAGCACGATAGAGTAAAATATAAACACAATTTAAGGAGAACAACATGGCAGTTTCTGAGTTGATTGAACTAACCCAGGAAATGAAGGATAGAATTGTGCAGCGCTGGCCCGAACAGGGCGAGGGCCGGATTAAAATGGGCGCGCAGCTCATTGTTCATCAGGCCCAGGCCGCGGTCTTCTATCGGGATGGGAAATCGTTGGATACTTTTGGGCCGGGCCGGCATACGTTAACCACGGCCAATATCCCGCTGATCACCAAATTATTCAGCAAACTCCTCACCGGCCAAGACAGCATTTTTGCGGCCAATGTTTTTTACGTGGCGGTGCGTGAGTTTCCCCAGGAGGGTTGGGGCACGCGTCAGCCAATTGCCATGCAAACGCCCGGCCAGGGCTTGGGCTGGCTGCTGTTGGGCGCGCACGGCACGTTTGGCTTTGAGGTCAACGACCCCAAGCGGGTGGTGGACACCTTTGTGGGCGGCGGCCAGTCTACTTTAGACATTAACGCGGTTAAAATGCGGCTCACCAACTCAATTACCCAGGCAGCCACAGACTGGTTTGCCGAGGTTAATCCTGGCAACTTGATGAAGGCCCAGTCTATGATGGACGAGATGGCGACGGCCATCAAGATCAAGGCCCAGGATCAATTTGAGGCCATGGGGCTGCTGCTCAAAAGCATTACCATTGGCGGCCTTAGCCCACTGGAAACCTCCGCCGACAAACTGAAGCAGATGGGGTTGCTGGATGCGCAGATGTATATGCAGCTTCAGGCTTTGGAGACCATTCAAAAGTCATCGCAGGGCGGCGGTGGAGCCGGAACAGGCGTTGGCTTGGGCACGGGTATGGGCGCCGGCATGGGGATGGGCCAGATGATGGCCGGGATGTTCAGCGGTATGCAGCAACCGGCCGGGGGTCAGGCCCAAGCTGCGCCGGCCGGCGGCGCTAAAGAAATTCCCGACATCATGGGCGTATCTGAAGCCGCCGAGTATATGGGCGTTGAAATAGAGGATGTGGTTGGTTTGTGTGATTCTGGCGAGTTGAAAGCCAAAAAAATCGGCAGCAAATACCGCATCAGCAAAACCGCTATTGACGAATTTATGAAGAGCTAAGGTATTGAGAAATAATTTCTCTCGTCCCCAAACTGAATTTGGGCCCAAACAAGTCTGAACTCAAACAAGTTTGGGGGTCAAAAAACCCAGAAGAAAAAATGACACCGCAATTACCACAACTTTTTGTTTCAAACCCTGGCCAGTTGAATTTTCAAGTTAGCTGTGGCTGCGGTGTCATTTTCTATTGGAATTCCGGCTTGGCGTGCCCGGCGCTGGCCGGGCGCTGTTGCCTCAAAGCAGGTGGATCAACTTAAACGGTTGGCTGTACGGCAAAATTGGACACGGTTGGTTGTAAGGGCCGCACCGGCTTGGAACCTGTTGCCTCAAACACGGTGTCAAAAACCTGGAAGATGCGGTCGAACATGGTCAACTCAAGCAGCAGCTTGGGTTGATCTTGCAGCCCAACCAGGCGAAAGTTTTGTTGGCGACTGCCAAAGAGTCTGTAGCCGGCCACCAAGGCGGCCAGGCCCGTACAATCAACAAAAGTCACCTCTTCCAAATCAAGCACCATCTGCCTGGCCCCTCGCGCAAACGCATCTTGAAACTTGGCCTCCAATTCTTTGGCCCAACAGCCATACAAAGGGCAGTTTAATTTTAGCAGATGAATGTCTTTATCTAATACGCGATGGATAATACTCATTGTTTTTCCTCCATATAGATAGATGAGCTGTTATCTCTGTTATTTCTGGTCAAATCTATAACCCTATACGGCCTGAGATTCAAAAAGTTGCATAAGATTAACCGTGCCTAAAAATGCCCAGATTAGACAACCGCGCCAACAACCAACTCCGCCCCGTTAAGTTTACGCCCAATTTTACCCGTTACGCCGAGGGCAGCGTGCTGGTGGAAATTGGCCAGACCTGCGTTTTGTGCAACGTGTCCGTTGAAGAGCAAGTGCCGGCCTGGCGAGAAGCATCCGGCGGCGGCTGGCTGACCGCCGAATACGCTATGTTGCCCCGCGCTACCCACCAGCGGATTTCTCGGCGGCGGGGCGGCGAGAGCGCCCGCGCCCAGGAAATCCGGCGCTTGATTGGCCGGGCGCTCCGGGCCGGGGTGGACCTGGACCGGTTGGGATCGCGCACCCTCATTGTTGATTGCGACGTGATTCAGGCTGATGGCGGCACGCGCACGGCCAGCATTACCGGGGGATACGTAGCCGTGGCCCTGGCCCTGCAAAAATTGATCGAGATGGGCCAAGTTCCGGCAAACGTGCTACGCCCGCCGGTTGCGGCTGTCAGCGCCGGGGTGGTTAACCATGAGCTTTTGCTGGACCTGTGTTACGAGGAAGACGCCGCCGCCGAGGTAGATTTGAATGTGGTGATGACCGGCGGGGGCAAATTTGTGGAGATTCAGGGCACGGCTGAAGGAAAGCCGCTTGGCCGGGAGACTTTGACGGCTTTGCTTGACCTGGCGCATCACGGAATTGAGCAGTTGTTGGCGCAACAGGCGGCGCTGCTGGCATTGAAATAACGCTGCTGTTGCTTGGGGGACAGAAACGCCACAAGGCGCCCCGGCCCAAGGCATACTGAAAACGAATTGAGATGTCTGACGAAATACCCGATACCCTGATTGGCTGCAAGAACTTGAAGGTGAGCCTGAATGGTTGGCGATGCCCGCTGAGGCAGGATCAGGCACGGAAGCCACCCTGGATGGGGTGCGAAGCCGCTTTGGCGGATTTTAAAAAGAAAATGATGAGGCAATGTTTATGACCGAACCATGGGCAAAATACCTGGGGGAAGAATTGATTCCGGCAGAGCAATTGCAAACCCGGATCAGGGAATTGGGCGAGCAAATTTCGGCGGATTACACCGGCCAAGATTTACTGTTGCTGTGTATTTTAAAAGGAGGCGTGTTATTTTTAACCGACCTGATGCGCTGCCTGACCATTCCCCACGAGATTGACTTTATGGCCGTTTCCAGTTACGGCAAGGAAATTAGAGAATCATTGGGCGTGGTACGCATTTTAAAAGACCTGGACCAGCCCATTGATGGGCGGCACGTTTTGATTGTGGAAGACATTATTGATTCCGGCCACACCCTGGATTATATCACCCGCAACCTCATTGCCCGCCAACCGGCCAGCCTCAAAATCTGCACGCTGTTAGACAAAGCCGAACGCCGCGAGGTAGACATTGCCATTGATTACACCGGCTTTGTGATCCCCAATAAATTTGTGTTTGGCTACGGCCTGGATTTGGATGAGAAATTCAGAAATTTGCCCTTTATTGGGGTGGTTAAACCGGAGATGGTGGTAGAGTAAAAATTTGGAGGAAAGACGACCAACGACGTTGGACTTATCCTTCGGGCGCTCTGCTTTTAGCCATCGCGGCTTTGACCACCGGAGTTAGACCAATAACTTCACCTTGAGTCGCCAATTTCTGCCAGCGAGGATTACGGACAGGCGGACAGGCCCAAGCCGCCGGCGGGGTGTTGGCCCGCAAGCCCTTGAAGGCGGTTAAAATGCCGCAATGGTAACAGTGCTGGCGGCAATCTATTTTGGTTTCGCCCGCTGCGGCGGCCTGCCAGTCCAGTAGCAGCCAGCGTTTTTCCACCCCCACGCTAAGATGGTCCCAGGGAAAAATCTCATCGGCCAGACGAATCCGGTGGGCGTACCAGGCCGGATCGAGTTTGTGTTTGGCAAAGGCTTGCTGCCACGCCTCCAACCGGAACCATTCGTTCCAGGCGTCAAATTTAGCGCCCCGCTCCCAGGCCGACTTGATGACGACCCCCAAACGGCGGTCGCCGCGCGCCAGAACCGCTTCCAGCAAACTTTCTTCCGGCTCATTCCAATCAAAAATAAGGCCCCGGCCAGATTCTCCAGCCCCAAACTCCTGCCGCAGCAGGGCCTGTTTGCTGCGAATCTCGGCCAGAGGGGCCAGGCCGGCCCACTGGAAGGGGGTGTGGGGTTGGGGCACAAAGGTGCTGACCCCCACCCGCACTTTGGCCCGCCCGCCGTGATATTTGCGGCCAATTGCCAGCACTTGTTTGGCCAGGTGAGCAATGGCCCTGACGTCGGCCTCGGTTTCGGTGGGCTGGCCAATCATAAAATAGAGTTTGATCAGCCGCCAGCCCCGGCGGTAAACTTCTTCGGCGGTTTGCAGCAGGTCGGCGGTGCTGATGTATTTGTTGATAACCCGGCGCATGCGGTCGGTGGCGGCTTCCGGGGCAAAGGTAAAACTGCTTTTGCGCCCGCCCTGGAGCATTTCCAGCAAGTCGGCCGAAAAGGACTCGATTCGCAGGCTGGGCAGGGAAATATTGAGAACCTGGTCGCCATATTTTTCTGAAATGGCCTGGACCAACGGCCCAATCCGGCTGTAGTCGCTGCTGCTCAACGAGAGCAAGCCGATTTCTTCGTGGCCGGTATCGGTCATGATGCGCTCCACCGTTTCCAGCAACTCGGCCAGCGAACGCTCCCGCACGGGGCGAAAGACCATCCCGGCCTGGCAAAAACGGCAGCCCCGGGTGCAGCCCCGCTGGATTTCTATGGAGGCCCGGTTAAAAACCACGTCTACAAAAGGCACCACAAAACGAGTGACCGGCGGGGGCAATAAGGGCGCGATTCGTTTGACGATGTGGCCGGCGGCCTCGGCAACCTGCGGCTCAACTTTGGCAATTGTGCCGTCGGCATAGGTGGTAATGGCATAAAAACGGGGCACGTATACGCCGGGAATACGGGCCAGGCGGCGCAGTTGGGTTCCTCGGTCCTGGCCCGTTACCTGGCGCATGGTCTGGATGATTTCAATGATCACGTCTTCACCTTCCCCCAGCACAAAAAAATCTATAAAATCGGCCATGGGTTCGGGGTTGAGCGCGGCGTTGCCGCCGGCGCATACCAAAGGGTAAGTTTCATCCCGCCGGCGGCTCAAGAGCGGCAGGCGGCCCAGGTTGAGGATATTGAGCACGTTGGTGTAAAGCTGGGGGTAGGGCAGGCTGAAGCCGATGAGGTCAAAGTCGCGCAATTCGCGCCGGCTTTCCAGGGCATACAAAGGCACCTCGCCGTCCCGCAATTTGGCTTCCAGGTCAGGCCAGGGCGCGTAAACCCGCTCGGCCAAAACATCGTCGCGCCCATTGAGCAGGTCGTACAAAATAGCCAGGCCCAGGTTGCTCATGCCCAAATCGTACAGGTCGGGAAAAACCAGGGCCACTTTGGTTAAAATTTGGGGATTGGCCCAATCTTTGACCACGCTATTGAATTCTCCGCCCACGTAGCGGGCGGGTTTTTGCACCGTTGCCAGAATACGGTCTAATTGGCGATCATCAATCCGCATGTTTTTATCCCCCCAGGGTGACTTGGTTCTGCCTGAACCGGATACATTGGGCAGCTGTGATATGATAGCATAAAAGGTCGGCGGGCCAAAACTATTTTTTAGATAATTTGTCTTTGGCCTCATCAGGTGTTATTATTTTGAAAAAGGCGAATTATGAATTGGCTATTTTCCGGCAGGGAGTGACCCAAAAATCTCTCATGACCCGGCAAAAATCGTTTCCCCCAAAAAGACTTGCCCACATCCTGGACAAGACCAGCCTGAAATTTGGGATTATCGCGCCCCTGCTGGTTTTGATTGGCCTGCTGGTGTTGGTTTGGGCCATTGCTACCCTCAGAACATTTCATCCATTGATAGAACTGCTCCTGATTGCCACTATCTCATTTCTGGCCGCCATTGGAGTGGGGTTGTTCATTGCCCGGCAGATTGGGCAACGGATCAACCGTTTCATCGAGGCGGCGGAACAGGTGGCCCAGGGGGATTTAAGCATTCGCATTGAGGATAAGAGTGCGGACGAGATTGGCCGCCTGGCCAGAGTCTTCAACCAGATGGTCAAAAACCTGGCCAATTTACACCGCAGCCTGGATTTATTGAGCCGCACCATGTCGCCGCCGGTGCGGCAGTCGTTGATAGAGCGGGGTTTGGATTTTAGAGGGATCACGCAAACGGTGTGCATCCTGTTTATTGACATCTGGGATTTTACCCGCATCACCGAGGGGCACAATACCGAGCAGCTTGTTTTTTTTCTCAACGATTATTACTCAACCATTGCCAACCAGGTGCATGTGGGAGGCGGCATTATTGGCAAGTATGGCGGCGACTCTATTTTGGCCTATTTTGGCGCGCCGGACCCCGCGCCGGCTGCGGAGTCGGCTACGGCGGCGCTGTTGACATCGTTGGCCCTGCAAGAGGCCATTGAGCAACTCAGCGACCGGTGGGTGATCTTGGGGTTGCCGCCTATTCGGGTGGGGATGGGCTTGAGCTTGGGGCCGGTGGTGGCCGGGCCAATTGGCTCAAACGAGCAGTTTGAATACACCGTTATCGGCAATGCCGTTAACCTGGCCGCGCGGCTGCAAGACCTGACCCGCAGCATCGAGGGGTATGGGACTATTTTAACAACCGAGGTTTACGAGGCGCTCCAGGAAATGGTCAAAGACCAGATCAGGGTGGTGAGTGCAGATACATACAGTACGTTGGGGGATAGAGAAAAAGCCCGGCAGCCGGTGCAATTTGTTGACCTGGGCCTGGTTTCGGTGAAGGGCAAACAAGGGCCGGTACACGTGTACGGCATCCCTGATGTGGAAAATCAACAACGGCGAACCGCCTGAACAGGGATAGTTTGATTTTTAGGCTACTATCCAAACAAAACCCCAAAAAGTAAGGGTGCGTCCAAAATTTTTGGAAAGCACCGGGGGGAATTGGGGGGACGCCCCCCACACCCCCCGGTCCTCCTAAAATGTCGGACAGACCCAAAAAGTAATCCCAAATTGGACAAAAACAGCACTTTGCGCTAATATTTTCTTTTTGTGGAATTAACTATACCAAGCCGATTAGTCTTATTCCTAAACCAAGTTTGGGCCAAACCGAGTTTGGGGCCAAACTCAGTTTGGGAACGAGAAAAACAGCTATTTTCAGGCAATTATTATCAGCCTACCCAGAGTTTTCAGGAGGAACATTTTGGCTAATTTAAAATCATCTGCCAAACGCGCCCGGCAGAATATCATGCGGCGTGATCACAACCGTTATTACCGCACTACGGCGCGGACCTACATCAAAAGAGCGCAGGCCCAGATTGAGGCCAACGAATTAGAAGAGGCGCAAGCCACCATCCAAAAAGCGCTTCAGGCCCTGGACAAGGCGGCCCAAAAAGGTACGATTCATCGCAATAATGCCGCCCGGCGCAAATCAAACTTGATGAAAACCTTAAATAAAGCTCAAGCTGCAACCAGTTAGACGCGAACGACCAACGACGAAGGACCAACGCCCAAAAAACTTGGGCGTTGGTCAAGAATGGTCAAACCATAACCTGGCCTGAGCAGTAATCTTTTCATATTTTCCGGTGACCCGGCAACCTTAAAAACCGGGTCATTTTTTGTGTTCCCCCTTGACACTAGAACGTATGTTCTAGTATAATAAGCTTATCTTTGCCAAAAGTGGCAAGATAGTTGTCAAGGGGATTTTTTATGCCGCCGCAGTTTACCGTGGAACACATCCTGGAATACCAGGCCAATCAAATTGAAATGGTGCTGGCCAATCATCGCGCCCCCAGCCGCGTTATCGGCGGCACGGTCACGCCGCGGTGGGTCTGCTACCGCGTGCTGCCCGCGGCCACCACCAAAATCGCCCACATTATTGCCCTTTCTGAAGAAGTGGCCCTGCACCTGAGCGCGCCGGACGTGCGGGTTTCGCGGCAAGGGGCTGCCGTGCAAATAGAGGTCCCGCGCCCCGACGCCCAAACCGTACGCTTGCTCCAGCTCTGCCGTCAATTAGACGACATCCCGCGCCAGGCCGCTATTCTGGGCCTGGATGAAGCCGGGTTGCCTTTGTTGCTCCGGCTGGCCTCGCCGGAAGTGGCCCATGTGCTGATTGCCGGGACCACCGGCTCCGGTAAAACTGTGCTGGCCCGCAGCATCGCTCTTTCTCTGGCTATGCACAACCGGCTGGGCGAAGTGCAACTGGTTTTTATTGACCCCAAGGGCACCGGCTTTGGCCCTTTTGCTTCGACCGGCGGGCCTGCTCTTCCCCATCTGCTCCGGCCCGTAGTGCGCGACGTGCACCAAGCCATCTTTTTACTTGGCGAAATGGTGGGCGAAATGGTGCGGCGCGACCACGAACACATTGCCGAGCCGCGCTTGATCATTTTTATTGACGAGCTGGCCGACTTGATGGAGCAGGGCGGCAAAGCCATGGATCGGCTGATGACCCGGCTCACCCAGCGAGGGCGCAGCGCCGGGCTGCACCTGATCGCCTGCACCCAAAAGCCCCTGGCCGCCACCATCGGCTCGCTGACCCGCAGCAACTTCCCGGTGCGCTTGGTCGGCAGCGTGGTCAGCGCCGACGACGCCCGCCTGGCCGCCGGCATTCCCGGCACCGGCGCTGAAAAGTTATTGGGCCGGGGCGACTTTTTGCTGGTAGCCAAAGGCCAGGTAACTCGTTTTCAGGCGGCGCACGTTTCCGAAACAGAAATCAAACAGGTGGTGCAGCAATTACAAACCGGCCATCGCACCAGCCGTCACTGGCCTGAACCGGAGGAATACCAGCCCCTGGCGGCCACTGGCACTGAGGGACGTTTGGCCCGTTTGGCCCCGCCCGGCTCCAAACGCCGGCGCGGTTTGGAATTGATGTTTGGCCAACAACTACGGTTGATAAAATAGCCTGGCTATGGCGTAATCCGGCCTCTCATCAGAACGGTGGTGATCATGAAACGCGGTCTGCTCATTATTGGTATCGTCTTTATTGTTACCCTGACCATTGTCTTTGGCATGCGGGTTAGCCCGGATGCAATGGCCGTGGTGATTGGCGTTATCCTGGGTGTGGCCGCCGGCGTGCCCACCACCTTGCTGCTGGTATTTGTGCTGACCCGCCAGCAAAACCGGCTGGAAAAATTGCCTTCCCAAATGCCTGCCCAGCCGCCCGTTTTTGTGATCAACGCCGGCGACAAACCGCCCGCATACTCCCCCCCTCCGGCCTTGCCCGCGCCCCACGCCACGGAAAACGGGCGCAAATGGACCATCATCGGCGATACCGCCGAAAATTGAACCGCGCCATTCCGCCTCAAAGTTGCCATTCTTCCCCCAGTGGTTGTACAATCAATTCAACTTTGTTCAATCCAGGACTGGTTGGCGCGCCGACTGCCAGGTCCTCATGTATGGAGATAAAAAAAATGAAAAAAGTAATGCTCACTCTAACCATCCTTTTGTTCCTGTTTACCGTCTCGCCGGCCCTGGCCCAAGATGGGAACACGGTTACGTTGCTGCACTTTTCCGACTACCACTCCCACGCCGCGCCCTTTTACGCCGAAGGCCAGGCCAACGCCGCCGGGATTGCCCGGGCTATGGCCTATCTTCAACCCTACGCCGGCGATCCCAATACCTTGATTTTCAACGGGGGCGACATGCTGAATGTTGGCGCAATGGGCTGGTCCGACAAGTACCAGTGCGTTGAGTGGAGCTGGTTGAACGGCATTGTTGACGCGATGGCCTACGGCAACCACGACGCCGATTACGGCCCTGACGCTTTTGCCGCCTGCCAGGCCCAAATTGACTACCCCATTTTGAGCGCCAACATTTTAGACGCCAACGGCCGGCCCCTGTTCCAATACAACGGCAAAACCTACCAGGTGTTCGCCGTTAACGGGGTTAAAATTGGCGTGTTTGCCGTGGCCGGGCCCGATTTTGACCGGCTGGTCAAGCCGGAAGTGCGGCCCGTGGCCGGGGCCAGCTTTGGCGACTCTGTTCAGGCAGCCCAAGAAGTGGTCAACTCACTACGCGAAGAGGAAAAAGTGGCGGCGGTGGTAATGGTTGGGCACGGTTTGTATGAAGACAACATCGCCCTGGCCCAGGCCGTGCCCGGCATAGACCTGATCTTTGGCACGCACAGCCATCGCCGGGAGGCTTTGACCCAACTACCGGAAACCAACACCTACTTCATCTCGCCCTTCCAATATCTCACCTACATTAGCCAGGTTGAATTGACCTTTGACCGGAACGGCCAATTGGCCAGGGTCAGTGGCCGGTTAGTGCCGATGAGCAACGATTTGCCGCAAGACCCGGCCATCGCCCAACAGGTCAACCAGATGCAGGCCGACCTGGAAGCCGACCCCGACTATGCCGCGCTTTTTGAACCCATCGGCGAGGCGGCCATTGAACTTTCTACCGAGGGTCAATTTACCGGCGAAGGGCTGCTGGGCAATTTTGTAATGGACATTTTCCGCGAACGAAGCCAGGCGCACATGGCCCTGTCAACGTCGAGCGCGTTCCGCCAGCCGCTGCCTCCGGGTCCCATTACGCCGGAGATATTACGCTCGGCCATGCCTTATCCCAATCCCATTTTTGTGTTTGACCTGACCGGGGCGCAGGTGGAAGCGTTGCTCAACTACGGCCTCTCGCGTAAAGGCAGCGATTTCTTTCCCCAGGTATCCGGCGTGCGTTTCAACACTACGGCCGACCGGGCCAGCAACATCCAAATTTTAAACCATCCGGCCACCCCGGCCGAGTATGGCCCGCTTGACCCTGCCGCCACCTACAAAGTGGCCACCTCCAATTTTGTGGGTTTATTTGCCGGGGGGTACAAAGATATTTTTGCCGGCGCCCCCTACACCGATACCGGCCTGGAAATCCGCGAAGAAGTGACCAAATATTTGCAGGCCAACAGCCCGGTATCGGCGCAGTTGGATGGCCGCATGACCATTGGCGAAGCCCCGCTTACCTTGCCCGAAAGCGGCGGGCGCGGGCCGGAGGGATGGATTGCGCCCGCCTTGGGGATCGGGCTGCTGGTATTGGGCCTGGCCGCGGCGCGGCGCAGTGTATCGCGATAACGTTTTGCAGTTGTATAACCGGGCGGGCAGTCGCTAAAAAGCTGCTCGCCCGGCCTAGCCTTGGACACCCCCCATCGGGCCGGATCAACCCCGCCGGGAAATGGGTTCAATTCGCTGATTTTAGTCATCTATGCTAAGATAGCGTCCCATAATTACGTTAAATATTTAAGCTCAGAGCAAGATGACCGATAACCAAGCCCAAGAAACAACAGAAATAAATCCTACCCGCCTTCACCTGGGCGCGGCCTACTACCCGGAACAATGGCCGGAGGAACGCTGGCCCAAAGACATCCGCCTGATGCAGGAAGCCGGGTTTACCGTGGTGCGGCTGGCCGAATTTGCCTGGTCCACCCTGGAACCGTGCGCCGGAGAATTCCATTTCGACTGGCTGGAGCGGGCCATTGCTATGCTGGCCGAAGCCAACGTCAAAAGCGTGCTGGGTACGCCCACGGCGGCCCCACCGGCCTGGCTTATCCAGCAGCACCCCAATATTTTGCCCGCCGACGAAACCGGCCGGCGCGGACAATTGGCTAACAACCGGCCCTACTGCGTCAACTCGCCGGAATTTCACGCCGCCGCGCAACGGATAGCGACGGCTATGGGCAAACACTTTGGCCCAAACCAAAACGTCGTCGGCTGGCAGCTTGATAACCATTATCATGGCGTATGTTTTTGTGACCGTTGCCGCAAGCTTTTTCAGGAATATTTGCAAGAAAGATTTGGCTCTCTGAGCGCGCTCAACGAACAATGGTCTACGCGCTATAGGAGTCAAACTTATTCTGATTGGGGCCAAATCCCCCTGCCGCTTGGCCCGGCCAATCCCGGCCTGAAGCTGGCCTTCAAACAATTTGTCACCGAAAATTATCGCCGCTACCAGCAACTTCAACTGAACGCCCTCCGCCCCCACTTATCGCCGGGCGTATGGGTAACGCATAACTTTCTCCCCTGGGCCGATACCTTTGATCACTATACCCTCAATGAAGACCTTGACCTGGCCTCCGCGATGTGGTACGTGGGCAGCGGGCATTACGATTTTCCGGCAAGCGGCGCAGGTCTTGACCTGGTGCGCGGTTTTAAGCAGAAAAACTTCTGGCTGATGGAAACCCAGGCCGGCAATGTGAACTGGTCAAGCGTAAACAACAGCCTGAACAAAGGCGAGGGGCGGGCCATGGCCTGGCATGCCGTGGCGCACGGGGCAGAGGCCGTGCTGTACTGGCAGTGGCGTTCGGCGCCGGGGGGTCAAGAGCAGTACCACGGCACGTTGCTTGACCCATCGGGCCGGCCGCGACTGTTTTATCAAGAGGTCGAGCGTTTGGGGCGGGAATTTGCCAAAGTTTCCGGTTTACTGGCCGGAGCCACCAGCAAAGACCCTGTGGCTTTGCTCAACCATTACCCCAGCCGCTGGTCTATCCAGGAGCAGCCCCATCACCAAAATTTTGATTACGTGGCGCACCTGGCGCATTATTACAAACCCTTGGCCCGGTTGAACATCCCGGTTGACCTCATTTCGGCAGATGTTGATGACCTGAGCCGCTATAAGGTGGTGATTGCACCGGCCCTGATCGTGCTCCATCAGAGCCAGATTGAAACATTAAGCAATTACGTTAAAAAAGGAGGGCGTCTGGTGCTGACGGCCCGCACCGGCATGAAGGATGACAATAACGCGCTGCTGCCGCTGCGCCAGCCCGGCCTGCTGGCCGAACTGGCCGGGGTGGAAGTGGCAGAATACTTTGCTTTAGACGAGCCGCTGCCGGTGAAAGGCAACTGGTTTGCCGGTCACGCCCACTACTGGGCCGAATTGCTCCTACCGACAGCTTCGAGCGCCATCCACATTGCCCGCTATGGCCCGGGTAACGGCTGGTTGGATGATCAGCCGGCCATTACCGTTCGTTCGCAGGGCACAGGGCTGGTATATTACGTGGGGGCCTATTTGGATGAGGCGGCCCAATACGCGCTGCTGGCTCAATTTGTCAAGACCGCCGGCATTAACGGGCCACCGCTAAAAGCCTCTGAAGGCGTTGAAATTCGCGCTTTGCTGAATTCTGAGCAAAAAGAGGTCTGGCTGGTCATCAACCATCACCGGGCCGGCAAAATCGTTGAACCTCCCTGGCCCGTGCTGGAACATCTGAGTGGCAAAACTTTTGAGGGGAAATTCAAACTGGTGCCGTACGGGGTGGCTATTCTTACCCGAATCGATTAATGTTAAGTAAAATTTGAAGCAAGCTGTGTGGCTTTCTAATTTCTAACCTCTAATTTCTCAAGGACACCATTATGCCCTCTCGTTCATTTCGCCTCTCTATGTTTGGGCTGCTTTATTTTGTGCAGGGAGCGGCCCTGGCCTACTTTCGTAATTTCCAAAAACCCTACCTCAACAGCCTGGGCATTGACCCGGACGTGATCGGCTTGCTGACCAGCATCCTGCTGCTGCCCTTCATCCTAAAAATTTTCATTGGGATGGCCAGCGACCGGGTCAACCTGTTTGGCCGGGGACATCGCCGGCCATACATTATCCTGGGCCTGCTCCTGGCAACGGTGGCCTTTGGCGGGGCAGGCTTGATGCTGCCGGACGTCAACCTGACACTGTTTGCCGTGTTCATTGTGGCCGGCTCCTTCAGCGTAACCCTGTTCGACTCCACCACCGATGGGCTGGCCATTGACATTACTCCGCGCCGCGAACAGGGCACAGTCCAGGGCGTCATGGTCGGCGGGCGGGCCATTGGCTTTATCCTTCTCTCCTTGGTTTTTGGGGTGCTGGTCCAGGCCCAAGGCTACCGGGTGATTTTTTTGATTATTGCCGCAGGGATGATGCTGCCCCTGCTGTGGGTGTTCCAGGTTCACGAACCCCGGCAGCGGGCCGTAGCGCAGACTTTCCAATGGTCTGCCTTTAAAACCCTGCTCAAACCCTACTTTTTGCTCTTTGGCGCTTACGCCATTGTTTATTCCATAGCCTCATTTGGCGTTGACGGCCTGGTAACGTTTTTTATGAGCAGCCGTTTTAACGCGCCCGAAACAGTGATTGGGCAGTACGGCGCGTGGCGCGGCCTGGGCGCGGTGATGGGCGCTGTTGGCGGCGGTCTGCTCATTGACCGGCTGGGGCGGCGAACCAGCGCCTACAGCGCCGCCGTTATCATCAGCCTGGGCGCAGTTTTGATTGGCGCGTCAACCAATCTCAACTTTTTACTGGTGATGGGCCTGGTGTGGGGTCTGGCCTGGGGCTTTCAGGAGACCGTGTTTGTGGCCCTGGCCATGGGGCTGACGGATACGCGCATTGCCGCCTCAATGTTTGCCATTATGATGGCCCTGTCCAATTTTGGCACAGCCCTTGGGGAGGGGCTGGCTACGGGCTTAACCGACAACGTCGGTTTTGCGGCCGTGTTCTGGCTCTTGGCCGGCGTCAGTCTGGTCACGCTGCCCATTTTGGGGGGATTATTTAAAATGTCGCCCGCAAAACCTATTTCTGGAAATGACAACCCCGGGCTTTATGAGTAAAATAATCCAATGAATAATCAACCAAATCCCCTCGCTTTATTGCAAACCCTCATTCGCTTCGATACCACCAATCCACCGGGCAACGAAGCGGAGTGCATCAATTACCTTCATAACCTGCTGAACGCAGCAGGAATTGACACTACCCTTATTGCCCGCACCGCCCAGCGGCCCAATTTGCTGGCCCGCCTGCCGGGGCAAGGCGACGCTCCACCCCTGTTGCTATACGGTCACGTTGACGTGGTGACGACGGCCGGCCAAACGTGGACCCATCCTCCTTTCTCCGGAGCCATTGTGGATGGCCTGGTGTGGGGCCGTGGCGCGTTGGATATGAAAAGCGGGGTGGCTATGATGGTTTGCGCCGTGCTGCGAGCCAAAGCGGAGCAGCTTGACCTACCCGGCGACGTTATCCTGGCCATTGTGAGCGACGAGGAAGTGGACGGCGAATATGGAGCCAAGTATCTGGTTGAAAATCACGCCGAACATTTTGCCGGCGTTCGTTACGCCATTGGCGAAGGAGGCGGCTTTTCAATTGAAATTGCCGGACGTAAATTTTACCCCATTATGGTCAGCGAGAAACAGGTTTGCTCCCTGCGAGCCACCCTGCGCGGGCGGGCCGGGCATGGCTCCATGCCGCTGCGGGGCGGGGCTATGGCCCAACTGGCTAATCTGTTGGGCAAACTGGACCGCTATCGCCTGCCGGTGCACGTTACACCCGTGGTGCAACAAATGATCCAGGCCATCAGCAACGCCTTGCCTTTCCCCCAAAAATTGGCGATGGGGCAGTTGCTCAACCCGGCTTTGACCAATTGGCTGCTGGACCGGCTGGGCGAGCAGGGCCGTTTACTTGACGCGCTGCTGCACAATACCGCCAGCCCAACTATGGTGCAGGGGAGCAACAAAATCAACGTTATTCCCGGCGAAGTGACCCTGGACCTTGACGGCCGGCTGTTACCCGGTTTTACGCCTGATGACATGTTACGCGAGTTGCGGCAGTTGGGAGGGGATAACGTTTCTTTTGAGGTGACCCGTTACGATCCCGGCCCCGGCGAACCGGACATGAAGCATTTTGCCCTGCTGGCCGACATTCTGCGCCAGGCCGATCCGAGCGGCACGCCCATCCCCCTGGTGCTGGCCGGAGTGACCGATGGGCGGTACTTTGCCCGGTTGGGTATCCAAACGTATGGCTTCCATCCCATGGATTTGCCAGACAGCCTCATCACCACCATTCACGCCGCCGATGAACGGATCCCGGTAGAGGCCATGCAGTTTGGCACAGATGCGCTTTTTACATTTTTACAGCGTTTTCGGGATTAAAAATAGACCCTGTCCCACAGGCAATTCAGCATCCAGCCTCAGTAGATCCAAAATTTTGTTTGGAAGGGGCATTTTAATGCCTAAAAAAACGCACTGAAGTGCGGACTCCCAGCCCAAATTTGGATCTACTGAGCCTATAAATTTTGGTAACTGCTCACCTGCATGTCATTTCGAGGCCATAGGCCGAGAAATCCCTATGGCATGACAATTAAAGAAGCGTTCTTTGGTTAAAGTTCACCGTTTAATGGAGATTCTTCGCTCGTTCCTCGCTCAGAATGACATTCCCTGAATAGTTACAAAGTTCCTTTGCCTGGCGGTCGAAATGACATGGGTGAACAGCTACGTCCGGGCTACGCGTGTTTTTTAACTATCGGCGGCGAGACACAATAGCTACGGCCAAAATCAAGGGCAGCATAACGGTTGACAGGGGACAAAGACCGCTCCCCGATTCTTCCCCGGTCACAGGCGCAGGCTCAACCGGCGCAGCGGCAGGCGCTTCGGTTGGTTCGGCAGGTTCAACGACCTCAACTTCTTCTGCAGCCGGTTCGGTAGGGGCAACTAATTCTTCCTCGGCTGGTTCGGGAGGAGCAGGTTCTTCGGGCGGTTCGGCTACGGCGAGCGGCTGTATCTGGCCGGTGGCCAGGCTGAGTTCGTCTATCCAAACAGCGCCCTCATTAGGATTGCTCTCCGCCCAGAAATTGAAACCCAGGCCGGTCACGCGAGTTGGATCGAACTCGGTTAGCCCACTTTCTGGGGCCCAGTGCGCTCGTTCAAGCGCAGTCCAGGGGACAATAATTTCGGCCCAGTTATCCACACTTTCCGGGGGAATCTCCAGGATCATTTCAAACGGGGTTGGCTCACTTTGCTCGCCAGAAAAGAGCATAAAAGTGGAGGCTCCCGCTTTGGTGGCGCGAACCCACATGGAAAGCCCAGTCCCGTTACTCCAATCCTGCACTACCTCAAAGTGATGGCCGCAATCGCCCCAGCCGTCGGGGGTAATGTTGAATTGAATCCGCAGGGAACCCGCGCCGCTATAAAAAACGTTATTATCAATGCTACAGTCAAGAATAGTGCCCTCACTTTCAGTATAACTTTCCCAAGCTTCACCCCCGGCATCAAGGCTATCTATCACCCCCTCAATCCTGAGCGGCGACTCTTCAGCCGGGGCAGTGTCCGCTTCCGAAACCTCCGCTGCCTCTTCCTCGGCAGGCTCAACCTCTTCTTCAGCAGCCTGTTCAGGTTCGGACGCCTGGGTTGGGGCCGGTTGGGAAGCCGCCGGGGCGGAATGGCCGGGATTCCAACGGTTGTAGTAGTAATTGAGCAGGGGAATAAATTCGGCGGTGGCTTTTTGGTTGCCCGCCGGCGTGGGATGGCTATCGCCGTCGGGGTAGGCCGACAGATCATTGCCAACGGTTTGAAGGTGCTGCACAGCACCATTCCAGATGCGGTGGTGGTTGCCGTTCTCCTGCCCGGCATCGTTGGTATAAAAATCGCCGCCGTTGCTGGTCAATACGTTGTAAAAATCAAATACAGCCACATTGCTGTGGGGATACCCGGCCAGCCAGTCATTCACCAGCCAATTGTTGAAAGCGCGAGCGTTGGCGGCATGCGCCGGGTCGGTTTCGCCATCCATCAACGGCGGCGCAGTGACGGCTATAAAGAGTTTGTCCTGACGTGTGGCAAAATATTCCAGAATGTCATTATAAATTCCCTTGGCGTTGGCCACCGTATGCATCCCCGACCAGACCTCCTGGCCGCGCAGGGGATTGTCGCCGCCTGTTGGAGCGTCGCCGGGGCCGCCTTCCAGGTAGGAGTTGGGGAAACAACTCTTGAACATGATGATTTGGTTTTCGCCGCCGGGATCGCCAAGCGAGCGAGAGTAGTAATCACCTTGACGGCTGCTTTCAGCGTAGAGCGCGTTCAGGTAAGTGTCGCGGCTCGGGCCGCGGAACCAGTCCCACCAGTAGCCAATGTCGGTGCGGTCGCCGATACCATCCGGCCCCCAACCGTAGTTGGTATCGCTAACAAAGTAGTTGTTGTTTTGCAAAGCCAGGCCCAGCCCACCGGAATAATCGGCCAGCCAATTTTCGCCACAGGAGTGATGAATAAAAATGAGTTTGACCGGCTCGGCCGGGGGGTTGGTATCTACACCTTGTTGGGCCACGTTCTGCTCCAACATCAGGCCAGCCTGACTACCCGGCGCAATGAAGCCCAGGCTGGCTAAAGCCAGACAAATTATAAACAACCAAGATAAAGCTTTCATAAGAACTCTCCTTTGCATGCGACTATAGAAATTCAGAAAAAGATTTTGATTTTTTGCCAGGGAGAGACAGGACAAAGTCCTGTTTCTCCCCAAAACATTATCTAAAAAACTACTGGTTCATCCTCGCCAGTGAAACTTAAGGGCAAGATGACGAAAGACGAAGGATAAAATTACCGGAGATTCCTCGTCGCTTTGCTCCTCGGAGCAACTGTGATTTAATTTTATCAAAAACGACGCACATCAAGCCGGCGACCAGGCTTGTCGGGTGCGAACCATTGCATT
>JAFGDY010000247.1 GCA_016931895.1 Anaerolineae bacterium | reverse complement strand
TTCTTTAGTTTTTTTGACATAATCTGTGTAAATCTGTGAAATCTGTATCCAATTAAAGTTTTTAGGGCTTATCCCGAACTCAGGTTAATAGAAAGGGCATTTCTATGGATAACCGGAAAAAAACCAAAGAGCAGCTTATCCAAGAATTAACTTCAGCCCACGCCCAAATTGCTAAACTTGAAACTGTAGTGTCCCAACTTGAACAGATCCAAGATGCTTCATTTAAGGCGCAATTCTCTATTGATCATGCGCCGGAGGGAGTTTCTTGGGTTCAAGCCGATGGCTCCTTTGCTTATGTCAATGACACCATGTGCAACATCATGGGCTATTCCCGCGAAGAACTGCTTGCCATGAGTGTGTTTGACATAGACCCGCTGATGACCAAAGAAATGTGGCCGGGAATATGGCAACGGGTGCGGGAAAATAAAATTCCTTTACACAAAACGCAACATCGCACCAAAGACGGGCGTATTATCCCGGTGGAAATTGTGGCCAATTACCTGAAATATGAAGGGCAGGAGTATAACTGCACCTTTATCCTCGACCTCACCGAGCGTAAACGAGCCGAAGCCGCCCTGCGCGACAGCGAAGAACGCCAGCGCCAAATTCTGGAAGCTGTACCTACGGGGATGTCAATCACGCGTATGACTGATGGCGTTCTCTTGTACGCCAATGAACAATTCGGGGCAATGTTTGGCAAACCGGTGGCCGAGTTAATTGGCATGCGGATATTGGATTTTTATTATGACCCTGACGACCGGGTGCCCTTGTTGGCCGCCCTGCGTGAAAAGGGCGCGCTGAAAGATTACGAAATGCGGATGAAGCGACTCGATAACGGCCGGATGTTCTGGGTCAATATGGCTACCCAGTTTTTTATCTTCAACGGCGAACAAACGTTGCTGGTAGCCTCTGCCGATATTACCACCCGCAAAAAGGCCGAAGCCAAACACGAGCACTTGCAACAAGAGATCATCAAAGCCCAGCAGCAGGCCATTGCGGAACTCGCCACGCCCGTTATCCCCATTATGGATCGCATTATTGTGATGCCGCTTATGGGCAACATTGACAGCTTGCGCGCCCGTGACATCACCCGTAACCTGTTGGCCGGTATCCGACAGCACCGGGCCAAGGTGGTCATCCTTGATGTGACCGGCGTGGGCCTGATGGACACCGGCATCGTCAATCACCTCAACAAAACTATCCAGGCGGCCCGGCTCAAGGGCGCGCAGACCATTGTTACTGGCCTGTCCGATGCTGTGGCCGAAGCCATTGTGGATTTGGGTATTGACTGGAGCGGCGTCGAGACTTTATCCGATTTGCAAACCGGGTTAATGATGGCGCTTAATCGCTTAGGAATGGTACTGAGTTCTCGTGACTTATCAAACCTATCACAATAACTACCCAGGAGTCATTGTAAATATGGATACTGAGAATACTTTCACCACTCAAGATACGCAATGGGTTGATGATAAAATACGCGCTCGCAAGGCAAAATTCTCCTTAATGTTCAGCAAATATGTATGGATAGCTGCCGGCGTGTTAACTATCTCACCTGTCATTCTCTGGTTATTTGTGCCCCAATATACCCAACTTGTGATATACGCTGGTGGAGCCTTAGTGGCTGTTTTGGCAGGCTTGGGCTACCCTTTCTTGTTCCATGCAGGGTGGGCCAGGCTGGGGGGCTACATAATGGTTTTATCTCTCCTGCTGGTAATAGTCACCCAAGTTATAGTACTCCCGGCTATCATTCCGGCCATGAGTGTCAGCTTTCTCGCCATTATTATTGTCAGTTATACAATTCTGGATGACAGAGATAGTCGCTGGGTGATTGGGGTAACAGTGTTGGCTTTTGTTGTCAGCCTATTTGTGGCCAAAATTTGGTCGCCTAAAATATTTTCTCCTCTTGATGAAACTGTCAACTTAATTATTGGGACGCTCTTTGGTGCGTTTGCTTTGTTAGTGGTTATCTTAATTGTGCGCTTGATTTTAATTGGACAGGATAAACAATTTTATCAATCCCAATTGGCTAACCTGGAATTACAACGAGCGAATCAAGAAATTGAAAGACGAATGAACAGTGAAAGAGAACAACGAGAACAGCTAGAACAGGCCAGTTTACAAATTACAGCGCAGCAAGATGTCATTCGTGAACTTTCGACGCCGGTTATCCCGGTTGCGGAAGGTATTATTGTGTTACCTCTCATCGGTAGTGTAGATAGCCTGCATGCCCGTGACATCACCCGTTCCCTGTTGACCGGCATTACGCAGCACCGGGCTAAACTCGTTATTTTAGATGTGACTGGTATGCCGCTGGTGGACACTGGCATCGTCAACCATCTTAACAAAACCATCCAGGCCGCCCAGCTCAAGGGCGCGCAAACTATTGTCACCGGCGTGTCCGACGCGGTGGCCGAGGCCATTGTGGACTTGGGTATTGATTGGAGTAATGTGGTTACCTTGAATGACTTGCAGACAGGGTTAGGTGTGGCGCTTAAAGAACTGGGCTTTGAATTGGGCAAAATCTAACGGTTCACCTCATCTGCTGGTTTATGATGCGCTGCCCGCGAAATAGACAATCTTTTACGCACGGCAGTTGTATCAATTTGGGGATAATGCTGTTCTACCAGGAAGAGCGTCTCATTGATCAGTCTGAACATATCCCCAACACTTTCATCCTGGGGGCAGTTGAAGGCGTTACGGAATCTCTGCTCAACGTCCGGCGGCTTGATGGGCATTTTTGCCAGGGCCTGATACATCCATTTGAAGGTGGGAAAATATTCTCGATTCAAGGCCAGTAAAACCAGGAAAATATGTTTTTGCAGCTCGCTGAGGTGGCCGTATACCAGGGTGGGATGATGTCTTTTAACATGCAAGGCAAGCTGCCCGTGATCAAGGTGGGCCAGGTTCTCTTGGATATTCCTCACTGCCAATTCGGGTGGGTAGTGTTGGGCCTTTTCCTTCCAGCGATTGATAATTGCCTCGCCGTAGAGGGGAATACATACCCGCACGGTGTCCATAAAGTTGCTGCTGCCTAAATCGGTCTCAAAACGGGTCAAAACATCCGCGATGACAGTTTCTTCTTCGGCCACGGTATTGTGCCAAAAATCCACCTGAAAGTTGTTGATGAGCAGATTGTCCTCTTGGGCGGGGCCGTTGTACTCCGTCAAAAAATCGGCATGCAGGTCGGCCGCAATGGCCTTTCTCATTGTGTCGGGAGGGAGTTTGGGCCAAAACAGCGGCATTTCCAGATCAGAGTATTCGTCTGCGTAGTTCCGGGCTACAGAACCGCCCACAACAATGGCCTGAATCCCCTCAAATTTGCGGAGCCGGTGGCTAATTTGAACGGCCAATTTTAAGCGCCAAGCGGCATGTGGATTTAGTTCATTCATCATTTTTGTCAACAAAGCTCCGGGTAAAATTAATATTGAACCTATTTTATCTTCAGCTTGGCTTTAAGAATAGTCCCGATTTGCTCAATCAGGCAAAATTGCCTATCTTGATAGCGTTGGTTATTATCGGGGGGAGGGTAACTATTTCTGGGTAAAAGCCAATAAAATTAGGTAAATAAAAATTGTTGAGGTGAAATCAAATGAGCGCTAAAAAACAAAGCAACCACCGCACCGATCGCACCGTTGAAGCTTTCAAAAGAGCAATGGCCGATAACCTCTACTATACCCGGGGCCAGTCCGCTTATACTGCCAGCCGTTCCGACATTTATATGACCCTGGCTTATACTGTGCGCGATTATCTAATGGAACGCTGGCGCAAAACCGTAGACGCCTATTTTGAAAACAACCCCAGATTTGTCTTTTACCTATCGGCAGAGTATTTGCTGGGCCAACAGCTCACCCAAAATATGCTCTACACCAACACCACCGCCCTGGCCCGGCAAGCCCTGGCCGATTATGGGTTCAACCTGGCCGACCTCATTGAACTGGATTGTGAACCCGGCCTGGGCAATGGCGGCCTGGGGCGTTTGGCAGCCTGTTTTCTCGACTCGCTGGCCACGATGGACATTCCCTGTATGGGGTACGGGATTCGGTACGAGTTTGGCATCTTCAAACAATCTTTCAAAAATGGCTGGCAGGTGGAAAGCCCCGACGATTGGCTGCATTGCGGCAACCCCTGGGAATTTGCCCAGCCAGACGACATGGTGGAAGTTAAGTTTGGCGGTTCTACCCAAAGCTACACCGACGAGGAGGGCCATTACCGGGTGCGCTGGTTGCCTAACGAGACGGTGTTGGGCGAACCTTGCCACACCCTGGTGCCCGGCTACAAAACCGGCACGGTCAACCTGCTGCGCCTGTGGCGGGCCAGGGCCGGCAAAGAGTTTGATTTTCAGCTTTTTGACGTGGGCGACTACGCCCGCGCCGTGCAGCAAAAAACCCTTTCGGAAAACATCACCAAAGTGCTCTACCCCAACGACAACACCCCCCAGGGCAAAGAATTGCGGCTTAAACAGCAGTACTTTTTTGTCACCTGCTCTTTGCAAGACATCATCCGCCGCTATCTGGCTTTTAACGGTGATTTAGTGCAGTTGCCGGAAAAAGCGGTTATCCAACTCAACGATACCCATCCCGTGGTGGCCATCCCCGAACTGATGCGCCTGCTGATTGACGAGTATGGCTTTGAGTGGGCATTGGCCTGGGACATTACTACCCGCATGTTTGCCTATACCTGCCACACCCTGATGCCGGAAGCCCTGGAAAAATGGCCCATTGACCTCTTTGGCCGGCTGCTGCCCCGGCACCTGGAAATTGTTTATGAAATCAACCGCCGTTTTCTGAATGAAGTGAGGGCCAAATTTCCCTACGATGAGGAACGGGTGGCCCGCATGTCCATCATCGAGGAGGGCCAGGAAAGGCAGGTGCGGATGGCTCACCTGGCCAGCGTGGGTAGTTTTTCCATCAACGGCGTAGCCGAGTTGCAATCTAAATTGCTCAAAGAACAGACCCTGCGCGACTTTGGCGAGATGTGGCCGAAGAAGTTTAACAACAAAACCAACGGCGTCACCCCACGCCGGTTTATGAAATTGGCCAACCCTCGCCTGGCCGAGTTGATAACGGCCAAAATTGGCGATAATTGGCTCAACGACCTGGATCAATTGCAAAAGCTGGAAAAGTTTGCCGATCAAGCCCGCTTCCGCACAGAGTGGCAGGCCATCAAGCAGCAGAACAAAGAAGAGCTGGCGGCCTACATTCTAAAACACAACGGCCTTAAAGTTGACCCCCACTCCATGTTTGACATTATGGTCAAGCGGCTGCACGAGTATAAACGCCAGTTGCTCAAGGTGTTGCACATTATTACCCTTTATAACCGGCTCCAGGCCAATCCGGATTTTGACCTTACACCGCGGACCTTCATCTTTGGGGCCAAAGCCGCGCCCGGTTATCAAATGGCCAAGCTCATCATCAAACTCATCAACGCCGTTGCCGAGGTGGTCAATAACGATCCTGCTGTGCGCGACCGTTTGAAAGTGGTTTTTTTGGCCAACTTCAATGTGTCGCTGGGTGAAAAAATTTACCCGGCGGCTGACGTATCCGAGCAAATCTCGCTGGCGGGCAAAGAAGCCTCCGGCACCGGCAACATGAAGTTTGCCCTCAACGGCGCGCTGACCGTAGGCACGTTGGATGGAGCCAACATTGAGATCCGCGAGCGCGTAGGCGCAGAAAACTTTTTCCTCTTTGGCCTCAATGCCGACGAAGTGTTTGCCCTGAAAGCCAAAGGCTACAATCCCATGGACTACTATCACGACAACGCCGAACTCAAACAAGTGCTTGACCGCATTGCCTCCGGCTACTTTGCTCATGGGGACACTAAACTCTTTGAGCCTATTATCAACTCCCTGTTGTATCACGACGAATACCTGCTGCTGGCCGATTACCAATCTTACCTGGAGTGTCAAGATGAGGTGGACCGGCTTTACCGGCTGGAACGCTCGTGGACGCGGATGTCCATTCTCAATGTAGCCCGCTGCGGCTTTTTTTCGTCGGACCGGAGCATACGGCAGTATTGTTTGGACATCTGGAAAGTGATGCCCATGAGGGTTGAGGAAGGGTAGTATGCCAAACCCAAATTTACCTCCCAAAAAAACAAAAATCGTCTGCACCATTGGCCCGGCGTCGCAAACGCAGGCGATGCTGGAACGGATGATGGCCAACGGCATGAACGTAGCCCGCCTGAACTTTGCCCACGGTGATTTTGACCGTCATGCCCAAGTTATCAAAAATATCCGCGCCGCAGCCGGGGCTGTTGAACAGCGTGTGGCCATTATGGGCGACCTGCCCGGCCCTAAAATGCGGATTGGCCGTTTGGCGCAAGAGTTGGTTGAGTTGGAACGCGGCCAATCCTTTATTTTGCAAACCGAAGACATCATTGGCACCCCCCAACGGGTTTCGCTGAATTTTGCCGGACTACCCCAGGCGGTCAAGCCGGGCGATAAGATTTTTCTGAGTGATGGCTTTATCCAGCTTGAAGTCAAAAAAGTTAAAGGGCAAGAAGTTCATTGTGAAGTATTGGTGGGCGGAGAACTGCGCCCTCATAAAGGAGTCAATTTTCCCGATATCGAGTTGGGCGTCAATGCTTTCACCCCGCAAGACCGGAAATTTCTGGAATTTGCCGCTGCCCAAAAACTGGACGCCATCAGCCAATCCTTTGTGGAAGGGCCGGAGGATATTGAACTGGTCCGCCAAACAGCAGCGGCAATGAATTATGAGCCTTTCATCATTGCCAAAATTGAACGTTCTCGCGCCGTGGAAAACCTGGCCGCTATCTTAAAAGTATCCGACGGCATCATGGTTGCCCGCGGCGATTTGGGCGTGGAAATTCCCATTGAAAAAATTGCTATTACCCAGAAACAAATCATTCGCCAGGCCAATCTTTTTGAAAGACCCGTCATCACCGCCACCCACATGCTGGAGTCAATGGTCCACAACCGCCGGCCTACCCGCGCCGAAGCCACCGACGTGGCCAACGCCATCCTTGACGGCACCGACTGCGTGATGCTCTCCGAAGAAACTGCGGTGGGCAGTTATCCCGCCGACGCGGTAGCAATGATGACCCACATTGCCGAAGTGACAGAACCGCAATGTTGTGCCGGTAACGTGGTGCAGCTTTTGCAATCCGCCAAAAATAGCCGTAAAATCAACACCGAAGACCTCATCTCGCTCAGTATTTTCTTTAGTATAGAAACCCTGGATCCTTGCGCCATTATCACGCCCACCTTAAGCGGCGCAACGCCCCGGCGACTGAGCCGGTTTAGAGTGCCCATGTGGATTGTGGCGGTCAGCCCCAACCAGGCCGTTTGCCAGAATATGCAATTTTCTTATGGCGTTTATCCGGTGCATGAAACCACGCGCCCGGCCAACTGGGAACATTACGCCCGCCGTTGGCTGGAACAGCACGGCGTAACGGGGGATGTGGCCTTGCTCACCCAGGGGTCTTCAGGCGGCACCAATCAGCTAGAAATTGTTGATCTTAACCGCCCGCTTGATGACGTCTCTATTTGGTGAGGCCGTATTAATAATTAATGGCTCTTTGGGATTTTCCGTGGCATACCCCAATATGTAGGGGCGAATCCTTGTGGTCGCCCTGGGCAGGCACAAGACCTGCCCC
>JAFGDY010000246.1 GCA_016931895.1 Anaerolineae bacterium | reverse complement strand
GAAGGAGATTTCTCGGCTTATGGCCTCGAAATGACATTCAGCTTGTCGCTTAACAAAAGTATTGGTTCCATTCTGTTTTTAGTATAATTCTGACCATTGCCTGGCGGTAACACAACGCTGACCCAGCCCTAAGATTGCTCGTCGGTTTCCCCGGTAAAAAGAAATCGGTCAAAAAAAGAACGATGGTTGGCCACCACCCGGTAGCCACACTCTACAAACCATATCAGGGGCGGCCAGGTGAAGGGGCGCACCAGCCAACGGGGATAACTAACCTCTGCCAGAACAAACAGGCTGGCCCGGCCAGCTTTGATAATTCGCCCTTCCGTGGTAATCACATGCGCTGCCTGCTGGCAGGCCGCGTAGAGCTGCGGCGTCATCGGCGGCCAGGGACATTGTTGGTAGGGTATAGGATAAAATTTTTGTTGCACATCCTTGCGCCTGACCCAGGCGACAGCACGGCGTCACAAACTTCAAGCGCCGTCCCATAAAAGCCAATGCCGGTTCACATTTACACCCCCAATATGCGAAGCGCACAGATTATCTGTGCGCTTCACTAAATAACTTAGATTTTAACCTAACCAGGCGCCTACTCCAAATGGCAGGCCCGTTCATGGCCGGTTATTTAATACCGGTGGCAATCTGTTGCACAATTTGCAAAGGCATCCCGGTGCGTTCGGCTACGGCTTCCGGGGTTAGGGCTTGTTCTAGAAACCGATGTATCACGGCGGGCATTGGCTCGCCCACTTCTACAATGTGGCCGTCGGGGTCATAAACCCGAAAAACCCGCTGGCCCCAGGGCTGTTCTCGCAGGGGGTGCAGCGCCCATACGTCAGCGTCCAGCAGCCGATTCCACGCGGCTTCAATATCCGGGGTTTCAAAGTAAAGTTCTAAATTCTTGCGCCCCAGTTGGCCTTCACCATTGGCCAGGCTTTCATGAATTATTTGGGCGGCGTGGTCTATTTGCCAGATGGCAAAGCCGCCTTTAAAGCCAATGTTAGGGCCAAAGTCCATGTCCACTTCTTGGTCCAGCAGTGTTTCATAGAAGTTACAGGACGCGGCAATATCTTGCACAAACAAAACAGATGATTGAAATTGAATGGACACGATTCTCTCCTGTCAGGCCGCTTTGGCCATAGCCGATTCATTTTCCACGCCAACCCAAAAATGATGGCGCAGCACATTCGACACCGCTTGTAGGCGAATGCCTTTAACCTCGCCGGGTTGGCCATCCAGGTCGGCCACATTCAGGTAACAAACAGTCGGGCGGCGGCCAAATCTAACCTGGTAACGGGTCGCAGCCTGGCCGATTTTATCGTCCAGTTTGCGACGGGGATCACTATCAAACCATAATAAACCTTCTTTCATGATACGTTATCTCCTTATTTTTAAATGATGACTCATAGTTCATCCCAAAAAGGCGGCAACACATCGCCCATTGTTTCGGTGTTTTCCTGGCCAATGACTTTAAAATTGCGCGACCCGGCCGAGGTTGAGGCTGCCGGAAGGATAGGCGGCGCACCATAACCATTATGGCCGTTGGTGCCCTGCCCATTGACCACCACCACCGGCGGGAATTGGCTGAAGCGCGCCTGGCCCATCTGGGTTTCAATCTGTTTATCTCGCTGGCGCAGCACCCAGACCAACAGCGTACTGGTGGGAATAGAAGCCAGCACGCCGCACACAATACCCACCACCACAGCCATGGCATCAGGACTCATCCGGGTGCCAATGACTACGGCCAAGCTAACGGCAAAAGCGATCCCAACCACAAATAGGAATTTTTTCATAAATCACCTCGGATCATTTGATCAGTCTTAGCTGATGCCCAAACATTAGGTCCAACCGGCGTCGCTTTTTAGGGTGAGAAGCCCCATTTACCGGGCGTCCATCCGTGCCGGTGGCCGCCTGAACATTTTCTTCTTCGGTCAGCCAGCGGCGGCTGCGCCGGCCCCCGGCATTCATCCGGCTGACAATCTGCCTGATTTCTTGCGTATCCACGTAAGCTGCCTGGAAGCGGGTCACGTGTCCTTTGGCCACCAGCAGAAAATCACCACGGCCCAGTAGCTGTTCGGCGCCGGTGCCGGGAATGCCCGCCGCAATTTTGGCATCGTCGGCGCTGGCCACACTGCCCACCAAACGCACCGGAAAATTACTGCGGGTCAGGCTGCCAATGCTGGCCACCAACGGCTTTTGGGTGCAGGCTACCAGGTGCAGCCCGGCGCTGCGGCCACGTTGGGTCAGCCGAGTCATCAGCCGGTCCATGGCTTTGCCGCCTTGCTCCATCAGGTCGGCTACTTCGTCAATAAAAATGACCACCCGCGGCTCCGAAATATTCTCCCGGTCCCGGCGCACCATCTCCTCAACCATTTCCCCCAACAGAAAAATGGCCTGGTGAACTTCTTGAACCGGCGGGCGCAGCAGGTGAGGCAGGCCGCCGCCCAGGGTGTCGAACCCTAAAAAAGGTTCAAAGCCGTTGCCCTTGGGGTCAATAAAAACCATTTGCACTTCGCCCAGGCGGTTGTGCATGGCCAGCGACAGGGCCATACTGCGCACCAGGGCGGTTTTGCCGGAGCCGGTTGTGCCTGCCACCAACACGTGAGCCACGTCCGGTGAGGGCAAGCGCAGCAACAGGGGGATGCCGCTTTCGTCCATGCCCAAGATGGCCGTTTGTTTGGGCACTTCTTTGAGCCGCCGGCACAAGTTGATCAGGCGCACCACTTCGCCATGCTCGCGGGGCACGTCTACCTGCACTGCCGCTCCCTGCCGGGATACGCGCACGCGCTGCGCGCCCAAACGCAACGCCAACTCTTCTGAAAGAGCAACAATGCGCGATACTTTGGTGCTCACTTCAGGCAAGACCTGGTAACTTACCCACCGGGGCGTGACCACACCCCCGGTCACCCGGCCATGCACCCGATGGCTGGTCAAGACCATTTCAATTTGGTCAGCTTGATACTCTAACACCCGGCGCATATATGTCTCCTGATCAAGATTCTCCCAATGAATGGGTTGACTTGATTGTTCAAGCATGGCCCGTGATACCTCTTGATAAAATGCTGATTACCCGGCAGGCAAGCGGCTGAACCTGAAGGACCACACTTGAGGTTCCGCTTATCGCAGGTGATCAAAACGGTAGATTAAACTCATATCCAGCAATCCACTCTACAAATTCTACGCTTATTCCACCTGTCGAATAATGGCCACCACCTTGCCCTGAACAGCCACCGCCTCGGGCTTAACAAACATCGCCGCCATATTGGGATTGGCCGGCTGCAAGCGCACATGGCCGTTCTCACGGTAAAATCGTTTGAGCGTGGTTTGGTTCTGGTCAATCAGGCGAACAGCGACCATTTCGCCGTTTTCAGCCTGAACCTGATGCTGCATGATCACAATATCGCCATCGTGAACAAGCGCGTCAATCATCGAGTCGCCTTTGACTTTGAGGGCGTAAAGATCGTTTCGGTTAGGCACAATATCGTAGGTTAGCTCAATGGCTTCCCGATTGTCTTCCTCTATAAAATCGGTGGGCGGGCCGGCGGCGATGAGGCCCATCAACGGCACCTGGACAGTTTCATTTTCACCGGCCAACCGGATTCCCCGCGGCGTATTGGGCGAGCGAGTTAACAGGGCCGCGTTTTCCAGCACGTCTAAATGGTAATTGACCAATGATTTGGAACTGATATTCAGCCCCGCCCGAATCTCCTCGTAGGTAGGCGGGTAGCCATTTTCGTCAACAAAGTTTTCAATAAACGCCAGCATCTCCCTTTGTTTGTCACTAATCTTCATTATGTTGCCTGGCTCCTTTCACGTAATGAACCATTATAAAACAAAATAGAACGTGTGTTCTAGTACAATTCTTATTATACCAGAACGCACGTTCTATTGTCAAGAGTTCTGCTTACAAATTTACATTAAAAAAGTGGGAAAGATCAACACACCCAAGCTCATCTGGGCGCATTGAAAAAAGAGTGAGAGAAAGGGGAAAAGGGGAAACCAGCCGAAAAATGAATCCACCAATTAACCCAAGTGAAAAGAAAGAGAGACGTATTCGGGTCAATTGGTGGAAGGATGTTCTAATTCAACTGGCGGATGACCGTCACCACCCGGCCCTGTACCTCCACTTTGTCGGGGTCAACAAAAATGGGGGCCATAGTTTGGTTTTCGGGCTGGAGCCGCACCCGGTTGCCCTCATGGAAAAAACGTTTGAGCGTGGTCTCTTCCCGGTCAAGCAACCAGGCCGCCACCATGTCGCCATTTTCGGCGGTGTTGGTATGGCGCATCACCACAATATCGCCGTCATTGATCAGGGCGTCAATCATGGAAGTACCCTGCACTTTGAGGGCGTAGATACCCTCACGCTGCGGCGGCAACAAATCGGGAGTCAGTTCAATGACATCGGTTTCGCGGTCAAACGCGCCTTCGGGCACCTGGATGGGGATACCGGCGGCAATGCGGCCCAACATGGGGATCCTCACCAGCTCGACAGAACTGACCAACTCTTCCAGTCCTTCGGCTAAACGGATACCGCGGGACACGGTCCGATCTCGATAGATAAAACCCGCCCGCTGTAAGGCGTCGAGATTGTAGTTGACCACCGAGGTTGAGGTAATACCCACGGCTTTGCCTATCTCCCGAATGGTGGGGGGATAGCCATTGTCCAGGGTAAATGATTTGAGAAACTCCAAAATTTTGTTTTGTCGTTCTGAGAGGGCCATCGTCAATATTCTCCTTATTTAGAAGGTCATTTGTTCCGACCATTTGTGCTGCTCAATTATACCACGAACGAACGTTCTATGTCAAATTTAAACAATCCGTCACTTCACTTTCTTTGCTCCTCCTTCTCTCCTGTGGTAGCATGTACGCCGGCATGAACAAGAAGCTTTCCTGGTTTCTCCTCATTATTATCTTAATTGCCTTTGCGCTGCGGCTTCATAATCTCACTTACCACAGTCTGTGGTTTGATGAAGCCATCAGTATTCACTGGGCCAGGCAAACCGTGCCCCGTATTCTGGAAGTTGGTTTTACCCTGGTTGAAGACCGTCTGCCGCCGCTTTATTACCTCACTCTAAAAGGTTGGGGCGGGCTGTTTGGCTTCAGCGAAACAAGCGTGCGCAGCCTGTCTGTTATTTGGGGCGTGCTGTTAATCCCGGTTGTCACCGGTATTGCCACTTTGCTTTTCAACCGGCGAGTGGCTGTCTTCGCGGCGTTGCTGGTTGCGCTTAATCCTTTTCTGATCTGGTACTCGCAAGAAGCGCGGATGTACGCTCCGGCAGTGTTCTTCAGCACCCTGACGGTTTGGACCTGGTTATGGTTCATAAAAATAACGTCCGGTCAAAATAGAGAGCCGGTTGCAGACCAACACTCCCCTTCATTCATCACTCACCAAACTGTTGAAACGCCTCCATTCACAATTCACAATTCACAATTCACAATTCACAATTCACAATTCATCATTCTCTTCATCCTCTTTGCCGTCCTCGGCCTCTACACCCATCTCTACACCGGCTTTTTGTTGCCGGCGTTAGGCTTGTGGCTGATGATTAGTTACCCTCGCGCCTGGCGCTTATGGCTCATCTTTGCCGTCAGCGGGCTGGCCGTTAGCGCGGCTTTTGCCCCCCTGGCGCTGACCATCTGGCGATTCTCCGGCGAGGCCGCCCCCGGCGACCCCCTGAATCACCTCGGTCAGCGCACCTGGTGGTTGCTCCAATCTTTCATCGTGTGGAAAGCGCCTTTATCGCCTGCGCTTCAAATTGTTATATCCGGCATAGTTATTCTTTTTGCTATTTTGGCTTACCTCAAACCAAAAAATTATCGCCAATTGCAAATAACAAACGGCAAATCAGAAATTGCCAATCCGCGGCTGCTAATTACCTTCCTATTCGTAACTCCCTTTGTTATTGCTAATCTCCTTCTCGTCCGTAATCACCTGACCTTTTTTGGAGAGCGTTATTTTATTGTGATGATTCCCTGGTTGCTGCTCCTGGCTGCGATTGGCACGGAAAATCTGGGCGGTTGGCTGGGCCAGGTAGCAAAAACCAGGGGCCGGGGGTTGCGCGCTATCCTCTATCTACCCCACGTTGTCCTGCTTCTGGCTACCATACTTCCGCTTCCCGGCCAGTGGAGCATCCCCGCTGCCAAAGAAGCCTGGCGACAAAGCGCCGCTTACCTGACCACCCACGCGAAAGCCAATCACGGCATTCTTATCCACCCGGATTGGGTGCGGTATCCCTTTCAATTCTATTTCCAAGGCCCCGGCCAAACCTATGCTGCTTTTAGCACGGTTACGCCGGGAACCAGCCTGGACGGCCCTTTGCAAGGCGTAGTCGGCGAGCACCCGGTGATCTGGCTCATTCAATCTCATCTTGACGGGCCGGACCCCCAACGATTGGTTGAACAATGGTTTGCGGCCCGCTATCCCCTGGCCACCGAGCTGTACCCGCCCGGTATCACCCTCAAAGGTTTTGTGCCTGGCTATCGGCTCGACCACCTGCCGCCGGAAGCCACTCCGGTTGACCTGCAATTTGAAAATGGGTTACGCCTGATTGGTTATCAAGCCGAAACCTCTGTTTCAGCCGCCGACGAACTTTTCCACCCTCCCTCGGGCTGGCTGCACGTTATTCTCTACTGGCGGGCAGACCATCCCCTTGCCCAAAATGCCGCGCCCTTTGTTCATCTCGTTGGGCCGGAAGGAATCTGGGGCGCGAGCCTGGAACGCCCTAACGATGCCTTAAAACTTTATCCACCAACCCAATGGCCATCAACGCCGGGCAGCCAGCAGGTTATCAGACACGATGTAGACGTCAACCTGAATCCCGCTACCCCGCCGGGCCGTTACCAACTGGCGGTAGGGCTGGACGGCTCCGAAACCCGGTATATTTTAGCGAGGGTTGAAGTGCAATGATAGTTTTGACGCTTACGGGGCTTTGTGGTAGTCTTATTTTCCCATCCAGAAAACAAATTGTTTCTTGCTGAGAAAATCTTTTTGATACTCATAAAATGGGATTATGCTTACACAGTTCAAACGGACTTTATTTAGCCTCTGCTGTTTTACTTTATTACCCTTTGTCTTGGCGTTTCTCACAGGCTGCGCCGGGCGATCTTTGCTTTACAATGTCAGCATCAGCCCGGAAACTATCACGCCCAATGCCGACGGCCTGACGGACGTGACCCGCATTAATTATCATTTGACCCGCTCGGCCAATTTATCCATCTATCTCACCAACAACCAGGGCCAGCAATTTTTCTTCAGAAACAATCGGCGCCGCTCCGCCGGTGAATATCAGGTAGATTTTGGCGGCGTGGTCAACGGCGACATGCTGCCTAACGGCGTTTACACCTGGGTAGTTGAGGCCGTAAGCGACGATGGAGAAACAGCCACCCGGCAGGGCACGCTCACCATTCAAAACGCCGATACCAAACAACCTGAACTGCAAGGCTTTAGCGTTTATCCGCAAACTTTCACACCCAATCAGGACGGCATTGACGACCGAGTAGACATCAACTACTACCTCACCAAAACAGCCGATGTCAGCGTTTATCTGGTAGCGGCGGATGGCAAAACCCGTTATCCCCTGGCGGAAGTGGAACGAGATATTAAACCTGGCGAGCCGGGCTTTCACACTTACGATTACGAAGGCGGCGTTGACCTGGGCGCGGATCCTCCTCCCGACGGGCTATACACCGTCGAAGCCGAAGCTGTAGACCGGGTGGGCAACCGGACTCTTGTTACCAGCACCCTGACCATTGCCGAAGGCGGCGTGCCCCGCGCCGACATCGTTTCGGCCAGCGTGGATTTTTACAACCCTGAAACCGGAGACCAAGTAGTGCCCCTGGGGGCCACCCTGGCCTTTACCTTAACCGTGGAAAACTTTGGCAACGTGCCCATCCGCACCACCGGCCCCAACTCCGGCGAGCATTACCGCAGTGATGAAAATTTTAATACCAAAGGCGTGCATGAATCGTCCGGGGCCTGGCGAATAGGCATTGACTACGAGGGCAATCCCAGTTACGCCTATCCCTACCGTTGGGCCATTGGCAACCTGAACGAATTGGAAAAACGGGTCATCAACAACAACCCAGAGTATTACCTTATGCCCGGCCAGCGAGCCGTCGTCACCGGCTCTATCCAGATTATGGACAACCCCACCAACAAAGACCGGATTAATTTCTGGGCCGGCCTCATTCACGAACACGTGAGTATTGACGTTTTCAACGACCATGTTGACCCGCAACCTATTGTGATTGGTTTTTAAATCAGCCCACTATCGGCTATTACCAAACAGAGGAACATAATATGACCCCTTCTCCTATTACCGCCTACCTGGCTCAAACTCCCACGCCACAAATCAACACCGCTTTCCTGGCTTACCTGGCCAACTTAACCGAGGTGGCCAAAGTGTCGCCGGAAGTGGCCCGGTCAACGGTGCAAGAACTGGCCGACCAACGCCGCAACCTGAAACTGATTGCCAGTGAAAATTACGCTTCCCTGGCTACGCAGTTGGCTATGGGCAACTTGCTCACCGACAAATACGCCGAAGGGTATCCGCGCCATCGTTTTTACGCCGGTTGCGATAATATTGACCATCTTGAACTGCTGGCCGGTGATCTGGCCTGCCGTCTTTTTGGCTGCGACCATGCCTACGTGCAGCCGCACAGCGGGGCGGATGCCAACCTGGTAGCGTTTTGGGCCATCCTCAATGCCCGCGTGCAAACCCCCGCCCTGGCCGAACTCAAGCAAAACAATCCCACCCATTTATCCCGCCAGGAGTGGAATAAGATCCGGGTCAAATTGGGCAACCAAAAACTGATGGCCCTGGATTATTATTCCGGCGGCCATTTGACCCACGGCTATCGTTTTAATCTATCCGCCCAGATGTTTGACGTGTACAGCTACACGGTCAACCGGGAAACCAACTTGCTTGATTACGACGAATTGGAGGCCATGGCCCTGGCCGTTAAACCCCTTATCCTCCTGGCCGGTTACAGCTCTTATCCGCGGGCCATCAATTTCCGCCGCATGCGCCAGATTGCGGATAAAGTGGGGGCGGTGTTTATGGTTGACATGGCTCACTTTGCGGGCTTGGTGGCAGGCGGCGCTTTTACCAACGATGATAACCCCATTCCCTACGCGCACGTTGTCACCACTACCACCCACAAAACCCTGCGCGGGCCACGGGGGGGAATGGTGCTATGCGCCAAAGAATTTGCCGAGCATGTTGACAAAGGCTGCCCGATGGTGATTGGCGGCCCCCTGCCCCACATGATCGCGGCCAAAGCCGTGGCCCTGGTTGAGGCCAGCCAACCCGAATTCAAAATCTATGCCCAAAACATTGTCAATAACGCCCGCGCTTTGGCCAAAGCTTGCCTGAACGAGGGCCTGAAAGTGGTTACCGGCGGCACCGACAACCACATGCTGCTAATTGACGTGTGGGCCTTTGGACTTACCGGACGCCAGGCCGAAAGCGCCCTGCGTGACTGTGGCGTAACCCTTAATCGCAACGTGCTCCCCTTTGATGCCAATGGCCCGTGGTACACCAGCGGCCTGCGCCTGGGCACGCCGGCAGTGACCACCTTGGGGATGGGCGAAACAGAAATGAACGAGATTGCGGCCATCATCAAACTGGTGTTAGCCCATACCCGGGCGGATATTATTGCTTCTGGCCAAAACGCCGGCCAGTCCAGCCAGGCCAAATATATTGTTGATCAGGCGGCCCAAAACAAAGCCCGGGCCAGTGTTGACGCGCTTTTGAAACGATTCCCGGTATATCCTGAACTGGATTTGGCCTTTTTGCAAACGCATTTTGGAAAGTAACTCCAATGGAACTGGCCGTTATCATTGTCAACTGGAATGTTAAAGCATTACTTAAAAACTGCCTTACTTCTCTGTTGGCCGATATTACCGCCAGTGATCTATTGGCTCAAGTGTGGGTGGTGGATAATGCCTCAACCGACGGCTCCGTGGTGATGCTGCGCCGTAATTTCCCTACCGTGCAGTTGATTGCCAGTCAAAAAAATTTGGGCTTTGCCGGGGGCAATAATGCAGCGCTGGCCGCCATAGGTTTTGTTGACTGCCAACAGGGGCCTCCTTTGGGGGGCAACAACGCCAAAGAAAAACTACCGGAAGCCGTTCTGTTGCTCAACCCCGATACTGAAGTGCATGCCGGGGCATTGAGAATTTTGCTCAATTTTCTCAGAAACAATCCCAAAGCCGGGATTGCCGGGGCGCGGCTGGTTTACGGCGATGGCTCATTCCAACACAGCGCTTTTGGTTTTCCCGGTTTGGGGCAACTGGCCATTGAATTGCTGCCATTGCCGGGGCGGCTGGTTGAATCTCGCCTGAACGGGCGTTATCCGCGTTCACTTTATAAACAAGGCCGTCCTTTTCGGGTGGGACATCCGCTAGGCGCGGCCATGTGTGTGCGACGGGAAGCCATTCAGCAGGCAGGCTTGCTGGATGAGCGCTACCATATGTATGTTGAAGAAATTGATTGGAGCAAGCGGATCGTTTCGGCGGGGTGGGAAGTGTATTGCGTGCCCCAGGCCAAAATTACGCATCTGGCGGGCCAGAGCACAGGCCAAATCCAAACAAACAGTTTTATCAACCTCTGGACCAGCCGCCACCAGTTTTATCGCAAACACTATCACCCCCTCAAGGTATGGTTGGCTGCCCAGATTGTAAAAGCGGGCATGCGTCGCCGGGCAGCCCAAGATACCGAAGCAGCCCGGCAAGGTGAATTGACTCAGGCCGAATTAAACAAATGCCTGCGCTGTTACCAAAAAGTAACCAATATCTGGCAAGGGAGGGAGGCATGAGCAAAATTATTGCGGCTATTCTTACCAAAAACGAAGCAGGCCACATTGGCGACTGCATTAAAAGCGTACAATGGGCTGATGAGGTAATTTTAGAGGACTCTTTTAGTGAGGATGAGACCACGGCTATTGCTCGCAGTTTGAACGCGCGAGTTTTTAAGGGTGAATTCATCAATTTTGCCGTAGCTCGAAATACAGCCATTACCAACGCTAAAATGCTGGGAGCCGATTGGATCTTGTTTGTGGATGCGGACGAGCGCGTTACCCCGGAATTGGCTCAAGAAATTCTGGAGAGTGTAAAAAGTGAGAAAGTAGCCGGTTGGTGGATTCCGCGTTTCAATATTATGTGGGGCCATACAATGCGCGGCGGTGGCTGGTATCCAGACCATCAACTGCGTTTGATGCGGGTTGATGCCGCCCGGTACGATGCAGAACGCCAGGTACACGAAATTGTTATTTTAGATGGTCAGGCAGGCTATTTGAAGGAACATTTGCTTCATTATAATTATGAATCGTTGGCTCAGTTCAAACGCAAACAGAATCGGTATATTACCTTTGAAGCCAAGATACTCAAAGAAAAAGGCGTCCGGACCAAACCGTGGACTTATTTGACCATGCCCTTGCGCGAGTTTCATCGCCGGTATTTTCTGTTACAGGGTTACAAAGATGGTTGGGTTGGTTTGCAGGTCTGCGCGTTGATGAGTTGGTATACGTTTGTCACCTATTTGCGCCTGCAAAAATTATACCAAACGGAAAATTTTTAACACAACCTGTAAGGGATAACAACATTTTGAATGTTTAGGAATCAACGCAAAGCGGTCAGAACGCTAAGGCGCAAAGGGGAAAAACAAAAACTTCTAATAAATACAAAAGGGGGCGAACAAGCTGGTTGTCCGCCCCCATCTATTTCAGTATTTAAAAGTCAGGTTACTTCCGGGTCTAGCAGGCCGTAATTATTGTCGGCCCGGCGATAGATGACGTTGAACCGGCCCGAATCGGCATTAAAAAACACAAAAAAGTTGTGTCCCAAAAGCTCCATCTGCTCTATGGCTTCTTCTTCACTCATGGGGTCCACCCGAAAACGTTTGACCCGCACTATCTGGCGTTCACTCTCTTCAGCCAGGCTAGCCAATACCTCCTGGTCAATGTTGGGTATTTCGTCAACCGCCGCCCGCTTATTGAGTTGCCCGTGCCAGCGATCAACCCGTTTTCCTTTGTAACGCGCAATCTGGCGATGGATTTTGTTGGCAACGGCGTCAATGCAAGGATAGATGCTGTCCGAACGCTCTTCGGCGCGTAAAATTGTGCCGTTGGCGCGCAGGGTTACCTGGACAATATTTCTATCCTTGGCGCTTTTTGTTTTTTCTTGGGTAATTTCAACGCGAGCTTCTTCAATATCCGGCAGGAAACGGTCCAGCTTACCTATTTTTTTCTCAACATACTCTCGAATTCGATCTGAAATAACAAAATTTTTACCTTGAAGAAGTAACTGCATTTTTCTTTCCTTTCTAGCCCATGGCTTTTAAATTTATGTTATCGCTGTTAGCGCGGCAATTTTAAATTCCGGTTCCGGCAAGAGCGGGCCTGTAGATTTTAACGTGCTCTGGCCAGGGTGAGGCCCCACACCGAGGCCACCTCTCCTTCTCGCAATGCGCCGGCACAGGCATCCAGGGTAGAGCCGGTGGTACATACGTCATCAATTAAAACTACTTTTTGCCCGGCCAACTTTTTACTGCCACAAGCAAATGCCTTTGATACATTTTGGCGGCGTTCACTTACGCCTAACTCCATTTGGGATTTAGTTTTTCTAACCCGTTGCAGCGTATGGGTATCCACAGGGAGATTAACGGCTGCTGCTACTTCCCTGGCCAATAATTCACTTTGATTATATCCCCGCTCATTGAACCGGGTCGGATGTAAAGGCACGGGCACAATTACCTCTGCCCCAAGCGCATAGCGGCGGTAAGTATCAACCAATATTTTACCCAAGATAGCAGCTACCGCCCGATGCTGGCGATACTTTAAAAAATGGATCGCCGGCCGGAGGGGATTCTCTTCAAAAAGTGAAGCCGATCTGATCCCGTCAATGAATTGTAATGGATTATTTTTACACTGTCGGCAACGAGACAAACCATGCGGAGACACAGGCATACCACAACGTTGGCATACAGGGGCAGTAATAAAGGCGATCTGATTAAAACAATCCTGGCACAACCACCCTTTTGTACTTTTACAATTGACACAACTGGGGGGAAGCAGTAGGTCCAGCAAAAATTGGCCAGATTTTTGAAATAAGGTGTTTGTCGCCACTAATTATCACACCTGCGTGATAGTTGGCTATGATGAGGTAGCAATACAAATTAATTGGGTAGGCCCAATTTATTCTTCAAACTTGAGCTGGTCACCGACAATGGTTGCGGTCTCGGCAATTGTGCCCACCGGCATTTCCAGAACATAAGCCGATTTGGCCACAAACGGGCCTAACCGATAAGGGGCCATATTGGCATCGGCGCGGATAACCCGGTAATTTTTATCAACATAAACCACATCTATAGGGAATTTCATAAAGAAGGTATGAATGCTCTTTTCGCCAACCAGAATCAACCCCTCCCCCTTTGGCAAAGGGTTGGCGCCCAAAAGCCCCCGCAGCCTTAACCAAAATGTGCTTGCCCAACGCCCTTTTGTGATAAGAGAATGATGACGAGTTTGATTAAAAACATGCATTTAAGACATAAACAAAAGAAAACCGTTTGGTAACAAGTGAGTTAAATTTGGATTTCAGGAGATGCGGAAAGCCCTTATCAACCGCTTCAGCTAAGGATTGGAAATAGATTAACTTCCTCAAGAACCAAAATGAAGCGTAATTTCACCGCCAAATGCGGAAGTTATTAAATCCTTAGCCCTAAAAGAGGCCGGGGGTTTCCATCATCACCAGAACCGCCGGGCCTAATAGAATGATAAACAGGGCCGGGAAAATCAAAAAAACCATTGGGAAAAGCATTTTAATGGGGGCTTTGTTAGCCATTTCTTCGGCGCGCTGTCTGCGTTTGACCCGCATTTGCTCTGATTGAACCCTGAGAATTTTGGCAATGCTAACGCCCAACGTTTCCGCCTGAATAATAGCGGCCACAAAGGTAGTCACATCGGGCACGCCCATGGTTCTATCCATGTTTCTCAAAGCCTCACGACGCGCTATGCCCAGGCGCATTTCCTGGACAACTTTGGAAAAACCCTTGCTCAACTCGTTATTCCACTTCTCGGCCACTTTTTGCAACGCGCCATCAAAACCCATGCCGGCTTCAACCGTAATGGTCAGCAAATCCAGGGCGTCGGGCAGGCTCTTGATAATCTCATCCTGGCGGCTTCTGGTTTTTGAACGCAGCCATAGAATGGGCAAGGAAAAGCCAAGTAGCACCCCTACGCCCCCGGCAACCATGCCCATCATAAAACTGGAGCCCAAAAGGCCAATCAAAAAGGCCAAGGCGCCCAACACAATTGCCACAAAAATTCGGATGCCAAAGAATTCGGTTGCGCCCCAGTTGTTGGGCCTGCCGGCCATGTCTAATTTTAGTTCAACACCCTCTTTTGATTTTGCCGGGGAAAGTCTACTAAAAACCTCGGCCAGTTTCACCAACATGGGCCGAAGAACTCGCTGGGTGAAAGGTTGGGAAAGTTCAATCTCTTCCAGGGTTAAGGGGGTAGCGCTTCTACCGGCATACTCCTCCAACCGCAAGTGCACATCTCCCGAACCGGAAGAGGTTCTCATGCCATAACGCACCAGGGCAATGGTGCCAATAATGCCTATCACCACCACAAAACCGACTACAATCCATATCAGCGTCATCTTAATACTCCCGCAAAAAATAACTATACGTCTATATCAATTATCTTTTGAATGGCAAAAAAGCCGGCGGAAATCGTCAAGAGACCCGCGCCAATCATAATCCACCCACAAGGCTGCGAGCATAAATCATCTGAAACGCCTCTACTCTCGCACGTAAAAATCATCCGGCCAATATATTCCTGATTCATGGCATACAAAATCAGGCCCAAAACAATTGGCAGGAAGGTGATAACATATCCCGACATTTGCCCTTGCGCCGTCAAAACCTGGATTTCGCCTTTGATCCGGACCCGTTCTCGGATAACAAAACCGATGATTTCCAATATCTCGGCCAGATTACCGCCCACTTCAGATTGAACCCCAATCGCCGTAATCATCAGGTCAAGGTCGTCACTGGGCACGCGGCGGAGCAGATTATTGAAAGCGCGCTCAGAATGAATGCCCAAACCAATTTCCTGCACCACCCGCCGGAATTCCATTGAAATGGGGGGGGGCATCTCTTCGGCCACCGCATTGATAGATTGCAACAACGAATATCCGGCGCGCAGGCCGTTGGCCATCAGGGTGATACCATCCCCCAATTGATTATTGAATTTTTTCAACCGGCTTTTCTGACGTGTTTTAATAACTATTTTGGGGATAAAGTAACCAAAAATGGCGCCGCCTAACAGAAAAATCCAATTGCGATGAAACAAAATCCAAGATACGCCTCCCGTTAAAATCACCGAAATTACGGTCATGGCCCAGAATTCGGCCACGGTCAACTTCAAATCGGCCCTGGCCAAATCAATAGCCACTTTCCGGCCAAGCCCGCGTTCTTCAAGAACCTGGTCTAATTTTTGGGTTAAAACAGACTCAGAGGTACGACCCGCTACACTGTCTCCCTCTCCTTCTGTATCCCGGATTACCTCTTCCGCCGTAATCTGCTCCAAACGCTCCAGGGCCACACCACTGTCTCGCCTGGACATCACTACGCCGGCGACGATAACGCCAATAGTTAGCAAAAACCCCAAACCCAAGATAACATAAACATACAACATGGCCAACCTCCGCCAACCAACTTACTAAAACCTGCCGCTTGCGCCAAAAATACTGGCCGGCAGGGTAATCCCGGCGGCTTCAATTTGTTCATAAAATTTGGGACGAATACCGGTAGCCTTTAACCGCCCAATAATTTTCCCATTCTCAATACCCTGCTGCTCAAAGGCAAAAATATCAGACATCACAATCACATCGCCTTCCATCCCCTGCACTTCGGTGATATTGATGATCTTACGACTACCGTCCTTCATCCGAGACTGTTGCACAATCAAGTCAACGGCTGAAGCCACCTGCTCCCGAATAGCCCTAACGGGCAAATCCATACCGGCCATCAAACACATAGTTTCCAGCCGAGAAAGCGTATCACGCGGGCTGTTGGCGTGAGCCGTGGTCAAACTGCCATCGTGGCCGGTATTCATGGCCTGAAGCATGTCCAACGCCTCACCACCCCGGCACTCTCCCACCACAATCCGGTCGGGGCGCATGCGCAGGGTGTTAATTACCAGGTCTTGAATAGTTACCTGGCCTTTACCTTCAATGTTTGGGGGGCGAGATTCCAGGGTAACTACGTGCTCCTGACGCAACTGTAATTCGGCGGCATTTTCAACCGTAATAATCCGCTCGTCTTCGGGGATAAAGGAAGATAAGACATTCAACAGCGTGGTTTTCCCGGAGCCGGTGCCGCCAGACACCACAACATTCAACCTGGCCCTGACACAGGCTTTCAGAAATTCGGCGGTTTCGGGTGAAAGTGAGCCAAAGCTAACCAAATCGTCAATGGTCAAGGGGTCCTTTTCAAATTTGCGGATGGTCAAAGTAGGGCCATTTAAGGCCAGGGGGGGGATAATGGCATTGACCCGAGAGCCATCGGGAAGACGGGCGTCAACGTAAGGCGAACTTTCGTCAATACGGCGGCCCAACGGAGAAACAATCCGGTCAATCACCCTCATCACGTGCTCATTATCCTCAAAGGTGATATTTGTTTTGGTCAATTTTCCCTTACGTTCAACAAAAACTTTGTCGGGGCCATTAACCATAATTTCACTGACGCTCTCATCGGCCAGCAACACTTCCAGGGGGCCAAAGCCCAGAATTTCGGCCACAATCCCTTCAAATAAACGCTCACGTTCCGAACGGCTGAGAATAATATTTTCCTGAGACAATATATGCTCAAACATATCTTGAATCGTTCGCCGCACTTCGTCGGTGCGAGAAACGTCCATGGTTGGATCCAATTCAGCCACCAATTTATCTTGAATGCGTTCTTTTAAATCCTTAAAAGGGTCCCGGCTCTGGCCGGCCGGCACTCTACGCAGTTGTGGTTCCGGGGTTTTGGGTCTGATTGGACCGGCAGGAGTATTGGCTTGCTGTTTGGCCCCTTGCGCGGGCTGTTGGCTTTTTTCGATACGTTTTAATAACGACATATTACGACCCCTTTAAATCAAAAAAGAATTTTATCGGCTATCTGCCAAAAATACTTGAACGAACCGGCGATTCCATCTCCTCTACCACCGGGCGAAGCGACTCGAGCACATGCTTACTGAAAGCAATAGTGGCCTGAGTTAACAAACTGTTTTTATCACCCAAAACATAAGGCACCCCCTGATTAACGGCGGTGGTTACCGAACGCTCATCAAGCGGCAATTGACCCTCAACCTTATATTTGATATTTGCCGAAATATCCTCAGCCCGAATATTGATGCGTTTATCCGCCTTGTTGAGCACAAAAATAATCCGATCGCGGCTGTACTCCAGCGCCTCTGTCACTTCAAAAAAGAGTTTGGCATCTTTAATAGCCGGTATTTCCGGTGTAGTTACTACTATTATTTTATCAGATACATCCAAAACATTCAAGACCACGTCGTCAAGGATACTGCTGGTATCCACAATGATAATATCAAACATTTTTCGCAATCGCGCCAAAACATCCGTAATCAGGGTCGGGAGAATGGTATCGGCTACTTCCGGGCTGGGGGGAGCCAGCAAAGCTTTAACCCCGGAACTATGAGGAATAAACACGTCGCTGATCAATTCATCATCCAACTCATCCGCATGCGCGGCCAGATCAGCAATCGTCCGGCTGGCATATAGATTTAACAAAACTCCCACGTCGCCAAATTGCAAACTGGTATCAACAATAATCACTTTACCGGCCGCATTTTGCTGTAAGGCTATAGCCAGATTCACCGCCAACGTACTACAACCAACCCCTCCTTTAGCGCTAAAAACGGTTATAATCTTACCATCTTCCCCGCCGGTAGTGGCTTGCGTGGCCGTTGCCTCTGTTGGAATTTGAGTAACCGGCATTGCCTGCCGACGGCTGGCGCCCAACTGGTAAACACGGCGAATACTACTCACCAACTCGTCACTGGAAAAAGGTTTAATCAAAAACTCTCTGGCCCCGGCCAACATGGAGCGCCGCAGGTAATCTGCTTCGCCCTGCACCGACATCATGATAATCTGACAAAATGGCACCTTTTGGGTTATCCGCTCACTGGCCGTGATCCCATCTACGCCGGGCATGTTAATGTCCATAAGCACAATGTCAGGCTGTAACTCAATGGCCATTTCAATGCCCTCTTCACCATTGGTGGCTGCACCCACCACGTCTATATCAGACTCAAAAAAGAGAAGCTTGCGTAAATTTTCCCGGGTTTCGGGAATATCATCAACAATCAAAAGATGAATTTTTTCTTCTTCTTGACTTTCCGGTATGGGGGTCACTGATCCTGACATGAAATATCTTCCTAAATGTATAGTGATTGTTTGTTATTATTGATCCTGGCAGCTTGTTGGAGAGGTTGAGGTTTCCACACCACAGAGGTTTTTAACGGAACGTATTTATGCAATTTTGTACCTGGTTTCTACCTAAAAGCATTATCCAAACAACTATAGTAAAATTATACCGAGAAGTGATACGTAGAGCAAGCGGTTCCCCCAGAATCCGCACAAACCCTCTTTAAAAGAGTCACCAGAGCGATGTATCGCTCTGGTTGCCAATATCTGCTTCCTACCACAAACTCTAAATAACCGAATATCAACATCATGGTGTATCTTACCACCACGCCGATCATTTTGGATCATCCCAATTATGATGAAACAAATAATTAAGTAGGCTCGTTAATTCCACTCCTGATCCGCTATGCCTCATCAAGAATTTTTTAAAGAATCAAAACCCAGACCTTGATTTCAATTTTAAACCTTACTGTTGGGGCGTTTGTTGCTCTTGCAGCTGCTGTTCAAGAACTATCAATTGTTGGTTAGCATCCAGGTCCTCTATTGAGGCCATAATGAACTCGATCTTGGGTGGTACGGCAATATTGAATCGGGTGAGCATATACTGCAACGTCACCGCTTCGGTTAAATGTTCGGCGTTTTGGTCGTCGGCAGACCGGAGAGCCATTTCGGTATGAATGCCGCTTTGGCGAATCCACAACAGCACCAGCGCATCCTGAGGGGTTACGGCCAGGGTAACAATATCCGGTACGGCAGGAGTAGGGGTGGGCACTTCTTCGCCTTCAGCCGTTTCAGGTGGCGGGGGAGGAGGCGGTTCAATCCAGGGGCCTACTTTAATCACTTTGGCTGCTTGCACGGTCAATTGGGCTGCGCGCCGGGGCAATTGCTGATGCCGGGGGTAAACCAGAGCCGGCAGATCACCCGACGCTATTTCAAAACGACCCTCATCAATCGGTTCGCTCAAGGCAAAAAAGCCGGTAGGTTCGCCGGTTTCCAGGTCTATCTCCGGGAAAATAAAACTGAGTTTGTTGGGCAACATAGTTTGATATTCTTCATCAACGTCAACAAAAAAAGCCGTTATCAGAATATCAACATAATCGTCAGCCTGAATGGCATAGGCCACACTGGATAGGCGATCAATGGGATGAGCCACCGCCACTTTTCCCGCCGGAATTTTAAAGGAGGCTTCCCCGGCTCCGGCCACAGGGGCCAACATATCTCGCAAGATAATCTGGCCCTGGAAAATTTCTACTTTGGCCACCATGCCAATAGTTTCAATCTCGTCTTGGATAACGCCGGGGGGAACACTGGTTGAGGGCCAGGGGCGGCGGCCAATGGAGCCTTCCACAAACTGCGCCCCGCGAGGAATAGGCTGCAAAGCAACAATAACGTCTGTGGTGGGCACCTCTTCCGGCCCTGTCTCCACCACCGGGGTCGGTGTTTCCGCTGCCACTCCGCCAAGCACACTGCTCAGGATACCTCCGCCAACAATCAAGAAGAAGACCGCGCCCAGCGTCAGCAGGCCCAAAACAATGCCAAGTATAATTAAGAGTCGGCCACGTTGCATATTAAAAATCTCCTTTTCGACAAAATAGACGAAAAGGACGCTAGCATAAGTATGATACCATTTTATGGGAAAAAGTCAAGCATTTGCGAAATTAGTTTTACATAAAGTTTAATAATATAAGGTAAGTGTCATTAATTCCAAATGGGGCCATAATCCTTTGGCCGGTTATGACCCCATCATTGTAGATTATTGATTGAGGGGAGAATTAAGAACTACCGCTATCGCAAGTTTCAATATTTTCGCCGGCTTCATAGGTATAGCCGCTCATGTTGATATTATCTACACAGAAGGTGTAAGTGCCCGTGGCATTTCTGGTTCTGGCCGTCTGAACTGTAGCCACCCCGCTGTAGTTGGTTGTATCCAAACCACTGCCGGGCTGCGGGCCAGACCAAGTCCCTTCAACGGTAGCGTTCCGAATTGGCGCGCCATTTCCATCTACCACGGTTATATCGGCAATGCCTCGATATCTGTTGCGAGAGTAGCTGACAACCCGAACATCAATAGATTGGACATAAACAATGGCAGGCTGTTGGACATCCACCGTTACCGTGCCCACATCAGAACCGCCTTTGCCATCGCTGACCAGGTAGGTGAAGGTATCAGCGCCGGTAAAGTTAAAAGCGGGGGTGTAGGTTACCGAACCATTTCCATTATACATCACCGTTCCACCGTTTGCGGTAGGAGTGCTAAAATCGCTAAAAATAAGCGGCGCATCCCCATCTATATCGCTATCATTGCTGCCTATATCAATGGTTACAGCCAAGCGCTTGTTTGTGGTTGCGCTATCGTCTCCCGCCACCGGGGGATTGTTGGGAATAACCGTCACCGATACCTGGGCGGTGGCTGTGCCGCCGCGCCCATCGCTGATAGTATAGTTAAAGGTGTCCGTGCCGTTAAAGTTGCCGTTGGGGGTATAGGTAACGGTTCCATTGCCATGATCCACCACACTGCCATTACCCGGCAAAGTAACAGAATCTACCGCCAGGGCATCGCCGTCGGGGTCACTATCGTTGTTCAGCACATTGATCACCACGGCAACAGTCTGGTCGGTGGTGGCGTTATCATTCACCGCTACCGGCGGCCTATTGGCCGGATTAACGGTAACTGTGACCGTAGCCGTGGCAACGCCATCGTTGTCATCGTTGATACTATAAGTAAAGCTATCAGTGCCGGTGAAACCTGCATTTGGGGTGTAGGTAATGGTCCCATTGCCATTATTGACCACACTGCCGTGGCCTGGCGCGCCAACAGAGTCCACTATCAGGGTGTCTCCGTCAGGGTCGCTATCGTTGCCCAATACATCAATGGTCACCGACGTATCCTCCTCGGTGCTGGCGCTATCATCTACGGCTACCGGCGGCGCATTTGTCCCGCCCACGGTAACCGTTACGGTAGCTGCGGCTGTGCCCCCATGACCATCGCTGATGGTGTAGGTAAACTGGTATGAACCGACATTGTTATTTTTGGGAGTGTAAGTGATGGTGCCATCGCCATTATTTACCGCCGTGCCTTTAGCCGGTTGGGTTAGCGAGTCTATCGTCAGGGGATTCCCATCGGGATCGCTGTCATTATTTAGCACATTGATGATTACCGGCGTATTTTTGGGGGTAGCTATGGCATCATCTACCGCTACGGGAGGATTGTTGCCGCCACCGCCGCCGCCAACCTCACTGCCATCAGAACAGGCTTCGTCATCATAGTACAAAAAGGTAGCCCTGATCAACTTATTGGAGCCTGAAATCTTTTTGCCGGTATTGGGGTCAATACAGTTGTTGCGCGGCAAACAAATCTCGTCAATAACCACCCGGGCAAAGTGAGAAATCTCGTAGGAGGCTTTGGCCCCACCTTTAGGGCCAACTTGCTTATAAACAGGTATCAGTACAGTCTTGCCCCGGTATGACTCTAACAGATCTTCGATGTCATTATTATTGCCAACCCCTGTTCGGCCGGCCACCCAATCGCCGATGTTGATAGTGTGGTCATTAGGATGATCGGGGTCGTCTTCATCCGCCGTAAAATCGGTCATTGACAGGCGGGGATTGGCCAACGACTCTTCAATGTAATTGATGCCCTTGGTTTCGTTGATATTCGAGTTCCAATATATCCAGCCAAAGTTGCCCGACGCGCTGCCTTCATACGCATCAATTTTCTGTTCAGGCGGGTCGTCTGGATCGCCGGCCAGCGCGTCTTCCGGAAAAGTAATGGGCAACAGTTCACAGGTAGGGCCAACCGTGTTGGTAGTGTCGGCATCCCGGGAGGCGACAATGCGCATGGCAGTATGGGTGTAAAACGGAATGGGATCGGTGAGGGCGTTGGAGATAAAAGGCACGCTTAACAATTGCGGCTGCTCATAAAACGCCTCGGTGATAATCATGTTGTTGCTTGATAATTCACCTGCCGTGCCGGTTTTTAAAACATTGCAGTTCATCTGATTATTTTCAAGCGCCAATTGTTTGGCCACGGTTGCGTAATCGCCCCCGCCCAGCCGGGTGTCTTGATGGACGCCGTAGGTTTGAGCGTAATATGCGTAACCCGGCGTGTCTGGATGCAGAATCAGATCATCTTTGGTAAACCATTGGGGGTGATCGGGGTTACTTTCATTACAATTGCAGGTGGGGTTGAATTCGTAGGGCACTACCGGGTCGCCGCCCTGGTACTTGACACAAGGATATCCGGTATCAATTACAAAATGCGACATAATGACCGTAGCATTGGAGGTGCCGGCATCAAAGTCCAGCGGCAATTGTTCCGCCATACTATTCAGGGTATGTGATAAGACAATGTCGTAGCCTACCGTCGTAGGGTCTTTGACGGAATAATTTAATACCCCATTTTTTATGGCAAAGCGGGTGCTTTCCCGGTTCATACTTGTTAGCACCAGGTAACCGCGCAGCGCCCAACCGACCTCAAAAACGCCAATAAATAATAAAAGCAATAAGGGCGTAATAATGGCCATTTCTACCAGGCTTTGACCTTTTTCCCGGCTAAACGCCAACTGTTTCCGGTGTTCCAGCTTGTGTTTGAGTTTGGTGAACATAAGTTATTCTCCTTAATTCTACTCCGGCTAAACCTGACCCTGAGCCAATATACTTTCAGGAGCCGGAATCTGGGCAGGCCTTAGTGCGCGCAAAGTCTGCAATAGTCCATCAGCCATCTCGGATTTGGTCAAACAGGCGGCTGCCCCGGCGGCAAAGGCGGCCTGGGTGTATTCGGGAGAAGAGATGGGCTTGAAGGTGATAATGGGCACCTGGGGATAGATGGCGTGCAAAGCCAAAACCGTTTGTAACCCACAGATTTCAGAATGAGATAGGTCAACCAAAATGATGTCGGGGGAGAGGGTGTAAGCCATTTCTACGGTTTCGTTGCTGTTGCCAGACAGGCCCACTATCTCAAATTCGGTTTCGGGAATGAGCATGCGCCAGATTGAATTGTTAAAATATTTACTGCTATCTGCCACTAAAACACGTTGATGCCGGGACATAGCCTGCTCCTACTTTTTAGTTTATTACAAAAATCCAGGCCTGAGTATCGGGAAAACCCTGATCTGGCCAAAGAAAAACCCCTATCTTTTACCAAGATAGGGGTTAAGGGCCAAAAAAAATTTGGAGGCCAAACAATAGCTATTCTTCTAAAGCGGCCCAACCTTTACGCAACGCATATTTTACCAACTCGGTTTTACCGGTTAAGTTTAATTTGCTCATCATATTACTGCGATGGGTTTCTACGGTTTTAACGCTGATATTCAGTTGTTGGGCAATCTCCCGATTGGCCAATCCCTCGGCCAGCAGTTGCAACACTTCCCGCTCCCGTGAAGTGAGCAAATCCTGGCTGCTGTCCCGCCCTCGCGTTTCGGCCCGAGACACGTAGTTGTCAATGACCGCCCGCGAGATAGGGGGGCTTAAAAATGACCCACCGGCAAGTACCGCCCGGATAGCCATCAGCACCTCCGAAGAATCGGACTGTTTTAACACATAACCCAAAGCCCCGGCGCGCAATACCTGAAAAACATACTCTTCGCTGGCATGCATAGAAAGAATAATCACTTTAACCTGGGGGTAACGCTGTAGAATCTGGCGCGTGGCTTCAATGCCGTTCAGGCCAGGCATCGAGATGTCCATTAACACAAGGTTGGGTTGCAGCGTTTCTACCAGGGGCAAAGCCTCCCGACCATTGTCGGCTTCGCCCACAATTTCAATATCCGGTTCGTCGGACAGGAGCGCCTTGATTCCCTGGCGCACCACAATATGGTCTTCTACCAACAGCACTCTTGCTTGGAACATTCATTTTTCTCCTTTATGACTCATCGGCTGAGGGGCAGTTTGGCCAAAATCCTTGTGCCCAGGCCAGGTTGAGAGATAACGTCTAATTGTCCGCCCAACAATCCGGCTCGCTCGCGCATGCTCACCAACCCCAGGCTCTGCCGGGCGGCAGGTGAACTCAACCAGCCGGCCATATCAAAACCTACCCCATCATCCTCAACCCGGATAATGACTTGACCATTTTTTACCCCCACCTGCACCAAAACGGAATCGGCCTGGGCGTGCCGGGCCACGTTGGTCAGGGCTTCGATGATCAGGCGATAAATGGTGATTTCTAATTCTGGCTGGAGCGCCGCATCAGCCAGATCAGTTTTTAAGTGGACGGCCTGGCCGGTGCGCTGCTCGTAACGATCAACCTCCCAACGCAAAGCTGAAACCAGGCCCAGGTCGTCCAGGATGGCCGGGTGCAATTCCAGCGACAGATTCCGGGCTATTTCCAGGGTTTGCACGGCCAACGAACCGGCCTCGTGGACACTCTGCTTGAGTTTAGGAGCGGCCTCCGGCGGCAACGAACGGCGGGCTACATCTAAATTGATCTTGAGGGCGGTGAGCGCCTGGCCCAATTCGTCGTGCAGTTCTCGGGAGATGCGGCGGCGTTCTTCTTCCTGGGCATTGACCAGGCGCAGAGAAACCTGGCGCAGTTCCTGGCGCTGCGCCCCAAGTTGAGCAAAAAATTGAGCGTTTTGAATAGCCACCGCGGCCTGACTGGCCAACGACATCAAAGTAGCCACATCATTGGCCTTGAAACAATTGGGCTGAACAGCATAAGCGGCTAATACGCCAACCACCCGATTATGAGAAAGCAGCGGCGCCGCCACCATAGCCCGCCAATCTGACCCGTCTTTCTCCGGCCCCGGGGCCAAAATAGCCCTGTCCAGGGTATCGGCAATGATAATGGGGCGCTTTTCCCGGACAGCCTGGGCCAAAGGATGATGATCTAAAAAATTTAACGTGGCGTTGGATTTGCAACCGGCCCCTGTATCCGGCCTATCCCATCCGGCCCGGGCCACCAGGCGAAAGCCTTCATTTTCCGGTACAGCCACATAAACAAACTGCGCGTTTACCAAGCGGTAGGCAAAGTCGGCCACGTTGCGCACAATACGCTCGTAATCCAATTCCGAGGCCAGCGCCCGGCCAATCACCTGCATAGCTTCGGCAATCAATTGCCCATCTTCTACTTCGTGATAAAGCCGATCATTTTCAAGGATAAGCGCGGCCTGGTTGGCCAAAGTTTGGCAAAGTTGCACTACCTCAGCGGTAAATTGGCCGTCGCGCCAGTTGACCACGTATAAACTCAATAAGCCAACGGCCTGTTGCTGGCGCGCCATGGGGATCAAGAGCGCGCCGGTCCAGTGAAAGGCACTGAGCAACTCTTTGTCCGCCTCAGCTACGGCAGGGTCGTCCACCCGAACCAGGAGAGGGGTTTGCGCGCGCAACGCCTGAGCCATAGCCGGATAATGGGCCAGGGGGTAAGCCGCCCCCTGATGACTGACGTCGCCAAAAGGCGTTGACACGGCGGGAGATACATAATTGGCCAAAACAATGATAGTGTCGCTTTTAGCCTGGCCCTTAAAAACCGTGCCGCCGTCGGCGCCCGCCAGTTGAACGGTTTTGGCTATAAATTCGGCCAGCAATTCATCCAGAGCCGCCGGGGCGGAAAGAGAGGATATAATGTCGAGTACGGGGGCTATTTGGTTCAAAAGTCTCCCTGCAACATTTTCTAAAAGTTATTATTCAACTTCACCCGTCTTTTATTATACCATAAGCCCTATAACGTTGCGCCTGAACCTTTGTCCTACCCGGCCGGCTTGGATCAGTTCTTGAAACCGGCCAGGTTGTTGAACAAACAAAAACTCTGCCCCAAAGAATGAGACAGAGTTTGAGCTGAGAGCGTGTTTCTTAATTTACAATCTTATTGGATCAGGCGAACGGAAACGCTCTTCAAAATCGTGTCAAAAATACCGTCCAACTGGGCCGGCGATAACGCGCCAAAATATTGGCCGTTGGAACCCGGCAATGTGGCGATCGCTTCCAAAAACTCCACATCAACGCCGTTGCCCAGGCCAATGGTATAAATGGTCACATTGTTCTCGGCGGCCACCTTGGCATAAAACATGGCGCAATCTGTGGCCTGGGCTTCCGAATCCGAGGAATAAGTGTCTGGCGGCCACAGGGTATAGTAAGCAGAATTATTGTCGTCGCATACGCCGCCGGGGTCCAGATTGGCTATACCGTCGGTCATCACAATCAAGATGCGCCGGGCCGCCCCGCCCCGGCTGCAATGGTCGGTGGGGTCCTGGCAAGTATTGTCTAAAGCGCCGCCCAGGCCGTCGGGGGGGTCAATGCCCAGCATTTCTAACCCTCTCATCATCCCCTCGGCCATATTGGTGCTGCCGTTGGGGGGTAACATCTCAACCGTCTCCAGCACCTCGGTAAAACTGATGGGATTGGTGCCCATAAAACATTGGCTGGCCGGAAGATAACGCCGGCAGCGCAGTTCCGTTCGGCCCGCGCTCGGGGTACTGGTGCTATAGCTGACAATGCCTACCTGGTCGAATTGGGGGTCCAACTTGGAGATGAACCGCTTGAGCGACTCTTTGGCCCCGCGAATAGGCTGGTAGCCGCTAAAGAGGGGGTTATTGTTAGGGTCGCTCTGGTCGTAATCATCGTGCTTCACCGTGCTGGCCCCATTGTCTATGGGGTGCACGCAATCCGCCTGGTCAACGGTGAGGCCATAAATGGGGTTACAGCGGTTGCAGGCCTGCCGGAAAGCCGAGCCGCGGGTGGCCTGGAGGTTGGTTGAGCCGCTATTATAATTGCCGGTAAAACTGGTGTCGTTGCGGTTGCCAATCACAATCTGGTCAATGTCGTAGCCGGTTTGGCCCGCCCAAATTTTTAGGGTGTAACGTTTGCCGTTTTCAAGATTTAATTTGGTTGAAGTACTGGTCAATTCTGTCCACCGCCAATCATCGGCATCGGCGCCGCCATACGCAGCCCCACTGTACGCCTTTTGATCCGTTCTGGATTTTTCAATCTGGCCGCTCCCCAGCGGCGTGGCCAGGGTGGGGTCTCCCCCGGCGGCAGTGTACAGGTCTTCGTATTCATACACGGCCCAGTAAATGATCCTATCCCCCTCGGCCCAATACGTGTAGCCGGCCTGAACGCGGGCCCAGATGCGGGTATCATCGTTGGTGGTGCTCGTTTCCCAGTCGCTGGCGGTGACAAAATCATATTCCAGGCTGGGGACGTCGTTAGGTTTATTCCGCGCCTCATCCAGGGTATAATCGTGGCCAAAAGGGACGCCCAGAAAGGTGGGCGGATCAGGAGAAAGGGACCAACTCACGTAGGGGTGATGCGAAACCCAGGAGCCACGGCTGTAAGACGACAAGATAGGCATAGCCCCCACCGCTGTACTGCCAGACCCCATCATTCTATCAACGGTGCGCCAGTTGGTGTGCTGAACGGCCCAGTAGCCGCGCCCCGGCTGGCGGTAAAAACCGGCCAGCAGGGAGGTATTCAAGGAGTAAAGTTCGGCCTCAATCACCACGTAGCGGCGCGCGTCGCCGCTGCCGCCAATGGTGTAGTATTCAACCGTATTGCTGTCGCGCTGCCAACACAATTGGCCGGTATTGTTGCCTATCCCGCCGCTGCCGGCGGTCATGGTGCCTTTGGGCAGGTGGTCGGTGGGAATGGGGTGGAGATAAGCCGGATTTGGATACTGGATGCTAAAATTGGGATCGTGCGTAGGCAAATCATCCCAGTCAATTGTGCCCTCGCCATAGGGTTCGTAGCAGCCAAAGCAGTTGGTGTCAAACTGCATGGAGCCGGACATGTCAAAAACAACGGCCACGTCCAGGTTGGTCACATTTTGGGCAATAGCCTCATCCGACACCGGCACCTCGCCAAAGCCAAAGAATTGCATAAAGTTCATGCCCACCGGGATGTCGCCGTTGATAAAAATTTTATTGGCCGTGCCCAAAATATCGGCGCCCGGATTACACTGTTCGATATCGGGCGAATATACACCGCTGACCTTGGATTGATAGGAGCGGGTATCTATATAAAATTCGCCCACGGGATCGGCTACGGGGTTGCCGGTAGAGGGGAAATAAAGATGGTAGAGGATATTTTGCGTGCCGCTGGTATCACTCACCAACTTGGTGGCCCGAATAGGGGCGGTGGTGGTATCGTGATAGTTTTTGAAGTTGGCTTCGCGCAAATAGCCGTCGTGGGCGCAGCCCCTGACGTAAACATTTACCTGGGGCTGGCCGGCCGGATTCCGCAGCCGGTAGCCGTTCTGGTCCAGGTAGCCAATGGCCCTCAGATAGGCTTTTTCTTCGTTGGGCAATTCCACCACGGCCGCCAGGGTAGCCGCGTCAACGGCGCGTTTAATGCGCGTGCGCTCAATGTAAACCAGGCCCAAGTCCAGGGCCAGGCCCAGCATGGCAATCAAGCCCATAAAGGCAAAAGCCAAAATGATAATGCTCTGCCCTTTTTGTTGAGGAATGCGGCGTGAGACGAAACGTTTTATTTTAGAGGAAACTGTTGGCATAAATAACATAGCAAACCTCGCTTACATCCTACTGAATACGTAACTGCTCACCTTCATGTCATTTCGAGGCCATAGGCCGAGAAATCCCTATGGCGTGGCACTCTTGGAGATTTCTCCCTTCGGTCGAAATGACATGGGTAAACAGTTACCTGAATACTAACAGTTTGTAACAGTCAAGAAACCCTTAAAGGTTTGCCAACTGCCGGTTTGCCCGAAACCTTTAGGGTTTGGATTTACTGGCAAGACTCGTCGGCGTAGCCTTCAAAGGTGGCATGGATTGATTTTGAACCGGGCGTATAACAACTGGCGCTGCTTCGCGGCAGGCAAATCTTGTTGATGGTAATTCTGGCGATGTGAGCCACATGGTAACCTTTATTTGAACCACTTCCCCCATGAGTATCGTAAACAGGCACCAAAATGGTTTTATTTACCAGCTTCTCCAACTCATCCATAACCGCATCAGAGTTGCTCACCCCGGTTTTACCCGACACCCAATCACCAACATTGAATCCCGTATTTGTTGGGTCGGGACTCAAATCTGGCGAGGGCTTGAGGCCCATAAAATCATGCATTGTCAAAACGGGGTTGTGTAATTCTTCGGCCACATAAGTATTGCTGTTATCGCCGGGATCCCAATTCAACCAACCAAAACCGCCAGGAGGAGCACCCTCATACGCATCTATAACGGTGGTGCCGGTGATAGGATTGACCAATTGAGGAAAGGTGATAGGATAAACGGTGCAAGTAGGGCCAACCGAGTTGGTGGTATTGGCATCCCGGGAAACAACAATGCGCATGGCCGTGTGGGTGTAAAAAGGGATAGGATTGGTGAGCCGATTGGCCAGAAAGGGCACGCCCAACAATTGGGGTTGGTCGTAAAAAGTTTCGGCAATAAATACGTTATTGCTGGACAATTCGCCCGTGGTCCCGGTTTTGAGGACATTACAATTCAACTGGTTATTTTCCAGGGCCAATTGATCGGCCATGGCCTGGTAACTGCCCCCCCCCAACCGGGTGGTTTTATTAATGCCATAAATTTGGGCGTAATACGCGTAACCCGGCGTGTCGGGATGCAAGATCAAATCGTCGCGCGTAAACCACTGCGGGTCGGCCGGGTTATCTTCGTTGCAGTCACAGGTGGGGTCGAATTCGTAAGGCACCTTGGGATTGACGCCCTGGTATATGATGCAAGGGTAACCGGTGTCCACATAAAAATGCGACATAATGATGGTGGCATTGGAATCACCGGCGTCAAATTTAAGCGGCAGTTGGTCGGACAGGCTATTGAGGGTATGGGATAAAACCACATCATAACCAACCGTGGCGGGATCTTTGATGGAATAATCCAAAATGCCGTTTTTTACGCCATAGCGCACAGTTTCCCGGTTCACATTGGCCAGCACCAGGTACCCCCGCAAGGCCCAACCCACTTCAAACACACCCAGAAACAAAAAAAGCAACAACGGCGTAATAATGGCCATCTCTACCAGGCTCTGGCCACGTTTGCTGCCATTTAATTTTTGCCGCCAGGAAATAATGAACTGTTTCATTTTGTACACCTTTCTACCACTTATTTGGTCTCGAAAAATCATAACTGTTCAGGCATGTCATTTCGACCAAAGGGAGAAATCTCCTTAAAGCCGTACCTTGAGAAGGAGATTTCTCGGCCTCCGACCTCGAAATGACATGGGACTGAGTAGTAACAAAAAATCTTGGCATAACCAGGGTAATCATGATTATTCAGCCTTGACCACATAATCTATACTTTGGCCGGTTTCCACATTCAGGCCCGAAATGGTCCAGACCAGGGCGTTTTCGGCGGTGCTGTAAGACAGTTGAGCCGAAACCACCGGATTGAGCGATTCTTGCAACCACCGGCCGCCGCCATGGTTCAACCACTCGGTAATGGCCGCCGGGCTGTCCATGCGCCAACTATCCAGGTTTACCAGGCGGGTTTCGCGCCGGTTCTTTTCCAGATGCGGCCGCACCATCACCTCCTGTTCCGGGGTGACAATGACAAACAAAATGCGTTGTAACCCCGGCGAGTAAAAACGGTAAACCCATTCTACCGGCTGCTCCAGCGCCGCCATCGAAGCGTGATTCCAGGTGGCCGAGGCGTTGACAAACTGCACATCGCTTTCCCAGGCCCGGGCCGCGGCTTCGGCCAGGGGGTAAAGGCTGCGGGCCGTCACCTCGCCGGGCGTTATTTTGTAAACCGGCCGGCTCAGGTCCGACATCCTGAGCATAAAAAAGCCCAACACCAACGCCACCACACAAATACTGGTCAGCCAAAACGTTACCAAAATCAAAATATCTCGCCGTTTGAGCGATTGAAACACAAAAGGTCCGGTCTTCCTTTTTTTCTTTTTGATCTTCTCAGAACCACCTTGCGGCCGGGCCGGCCGGTTGTTTTCTGGCATATAGAATCCGTAACCCCGGCGTTAATTATGACCTTCTTTTGACGATGATGGGCAGGTAAGGCCCCCCCGCCTGGTCGGTTGGATTATTGGTAGTGGTATCGGTTAGGGCAACGGTGCCGTTGTAAATCACGTCAAATACCTTGGGTTCGTCAAGCTGATACTCACCTTCCTCCTTGCCTTCCATGTAAAGCGCATAGATGTCCCCATCCACCACCGTAAAGCGGGGCGACATTGAGTAATACTGTGCGCCGGGGTTGCTGCCAAATTTTTTGTTTTCTGTTTCATTATCGCTTGGGTAAGACCATTCACCATCCTCAAAAAGGCTGTAACGCACATCGTGCCAATACGAGGCGCCGGCGTTATTGGTTTCATGCCAAACGGCATGCACAATAGTTGTTACTACAGGGGTGGTGACCAATTCGGCGGCCACTTGTATTTGCAGCCGTCCCGCATGGGGTGATTTATGAAAATTTTCATCGGAAGAACTGGGATTAGGGTCGGACCGATGTTTGACGGCGGGGGTATAAAAGTCTTTGGCTCCATCAAAGTTAACGCCGCTATCCTCGGAGAGATTATAGATAGCGTAGTATTGCTCATCGGCGGGCCAACTACTCGGGGTGGGAATCACACTCAACTCGTCCCAGACCAGCATGACCGTGTTGGAAATCGCGACTATATAGGGATAATCTGGATGCTGATTGGCATACTTAACAAATTGTTGGACACCACTCCAACCGGTCACGCCGCCGCTGGTGGCATTCAACGTGGCCCGCTTGTACTTGATTTGTTCATTGAATTTATTATCCCGATCCGTGTCGCTGGCCCAGGCCACGTGAAGGTAAGAATGCGTCGCATCCCTGGAAACAGCAATGGCCGGATGCGAGGCCAGTTCAAGAGAGGGGTCATTGGAAACCGTAAACGGCTGTGTCCATGAGCTTGCCCCAACCGGCTTGCCGCTGTAATAAATCAAGGTTTGAGTGGGCGAGCTTCTTGAATCAATGAATTGCCATACCACATGCAGCGCGGTGCCGGCAGGATGTTGGGAAACAGCTATTTTGGGGGCGCTCACAACCCTAAAGTCATCGGTATTATTAACTTCCTGTATTTTTGTTTCCTGGCTACAGGAGGAGGCAGCAGTTGTTTGGCAAAGGGCGTAATAGATGGTGTAATACTTTTTCCCCCCCTCTTCGCGTAAATTGGTCCACACCACATGCATATTGGCCTGGTTAATGGGATCGCTGGCCACAGCCGGGGCCCACGACTGGTCGGAGACTGAATTGGAATTGTCAACCGTAAAGCGGCGATCAAGCGTGTAACCATCGTTGGCCATTTTAATGTAAATAGGGCCTTGCGCCGCATTACCGCCAGGGTAGCGGTCGGCCCAGACCATGCCAATATTATCTTGATTCTGGCTAACGGCAATGGCCGGATAGCCGGCATCTATAGTGGCCTTGGAGATGTTCAGGTGGTTGTTGCCCAACACCTGGGCCAAAACAAGATGCGCGGCCAACAGCAAAAACAGCACCGGCAATATTGGTAAAAACACTTTTTTCACTTTATTCATTTTAATAATATCCCCTACCTTAGTTCCCAAAATTAAGCCCTCTATCGGTTTTATAGGTTTGTTTAAGGAGTGCGGCGTAAATTCCGCACTCCGCCACCAGACATTATTTGGTGATACCCATAAGTGACGGCATGTCATTCTGAGCGACCAACGGGAGCGAAGAATCTCCGCGTTAGAGGTAAGTATTCCTTCGAGAGCGGAGATTCCTCGTCGTTTCACTCCTCGGAGCAACTGTGATTTAATTTTATCAAAAACGACGCACATCAAGCCGGCGACCAGGCTTGTCGGGTGCGAACCATTGCATT
>JAFGDY010000245.1 GCA_016931895.1 Anaerolineae bacterium | reverse complement strand
TTATCTGGCGGGGCTGGCAAAGATTACAGGATATGGCCGACACCTGGTATCTTGTTAAAGAGCAATCCCAACTTGTGGGTAATAGATTAGGTTGGGCGAGTATTTTGAAATTCCCCACAGTGAAATGTACGGCGAGTTTTTTGACATTCCCCAGCCGGACGAACTGGTCTTTATCAGTTGGTTTCAGGGCGGGGAAGTTTTTCGGAGCGGCTGCTGCTTCTACCGCGGTCGGGGCAAAATCTTCTATTTCCAGCCCGGCCACGAGACTTTCCCTATTTATCACCAGCCAGAGGTTTTACGCGTCATTGCCAACGCCGTGCGCTGGGCTGCGCCGGTTCACGTGGCCGGCTTCAGGGAGATGGCCCAATGCCCCAACATACCCGACCCGATGGAGTCTTTTACGATTGAGCGCTGAAGTTTCGGCATGGGTCGTTGGTCGTCCGTCCGCTGGCAGAGCCTTCCCGGCCGATTTTTGCGGCCCTGTCTACTCCCGCAAGCCCCAACCAATCAAAATACCCAAAAAGGCTATGCCCGTAATAAACCAAAACACCACTTGATAGGCGTAAATAAGGGCGGCGAAATGGTCTAACCCATATTGGAGAATCACCCCCCCCACGGCCACGCCAAGCACCACTCCCCCGGAACGGCTCATGCTATAAAGCCCGGCGGCCATGCCGGTTTGATTGGTGGGAACCCGGTTTAAGGCGGTCCGATGGAAAGGGGCCAGGGTCAGGCCCGCGCCCAAGCCATGGCTAATTAATCCCACGGCCACCCAGCCCAACCAGACTGTTTCAGGCAAGCAGGCCAAATAGCCAATGGCCCCCACCTGCACCAACGAACCCATCACTACCGGCCAGCGACTGCTTTGCCGGCGGTCGGCCAATTGCCCGCCTAAGCGCATGGTCATCAAAAGCGCGGCAGCCCGGATCATCTCCATTCCCCCAATAGCGACCGCATTCAGACCGTGAATATCGGAATAATAGAGCGGCAGCAAAAAACCAACGCCGCCCATTGTTAACATGCGCAACCCCGCGCCCACCGAGGCCCGGCTAAAACCGGGCTGGGCAAATATGCTTAAATTAACAAAAGGGTCGGGCTGCCGTTTCTCCCAAAAAATGAATCCGCCAAATAACACCAAAGTAACAGCCAATAAACGCCAATCTTGCAGCGGTTCCACCCCCGTAATAGGCCGGCTGGATAGATAAAAAATCAACATTGTTGCCGCCAGGCTGAGCAAAACTACCCCGCCCCAGTCAAAGGTGCGTAAAAAACCAGGTTGCACAAAACTGCGTTTCGTGGGCGGCACCTGCTCCCGGATAACAAACAACGCCCCCAGGCCAATCAACAAAACAGGCCAATAAACCATCCGCCAGCCCCAATAGTCAACCAGAAATCCCCCCAACAAAGGGCCAATGAGGCCGGCAATAGGCCCGCTGGTGTTCCATGTGCCTAACGCCTGGCCGCGCTTACGCACCGGAAACCGTTCGGAAATAATGGCCATACACAGCGGATTCACACTGGCAGCGCCAATCCCCTGAATAGCCCGGCCTACAATGAGTACATACAAATTAGAGGTCAGTAGGGTAACTGCTGTTCCGGCCAAAAAAATAATGATGCCTCCCCCAAAAAGGCGACGCTTGCCCAAGCCATCGCTCAGACGACCATAAAGCGGCATAGCGACCATCACGGGTAGGGCAAAAGCGGTCACAATCCAGGCGGTGGTATCAGCCTGTACCCCAAAAGTGGCGCGGATGGTGGGCAGGGCAACAGTAAACATGGTCCCGTGAAGAATCATCATCAACAGGGGCACCATCAAACCAACCAACATGGTCCGATTCCGCCCATCAATAGCAGCTTGTTCCTCAACAGCCGGGGCTGGCGTTTGGCCTGGTAATGAACAACGTTGAGGCTGAACTTTGGCATGTGCGTTTTTCATGATTTCACTGTTCCACCTTTCTTCACTCATAGGGCTTACGTAAATCGTTGATGCGTAAGTCCTAACTCAGATAAGGTCAAAGTTGCTCTCCCGCCCCAGAGGAGCAGCGCATAAAACAGCTATTATAGTCTTATCAACTCATTAAGTCCAGCAACTTTTGCGCTTTAGGGTGCGCCCCAAAATTTTGGCGGTAGGGACAGGACAATGTCCTGTCCCTACCCTATGGTCTAAAAATTTGAACAGACCCTACGCTTTAGGTTTGTCCAAATCCGTATCTATCTCGCAAAATCTTGCTCGACATTGCCAAAAAACTGTGGTATAATGCTCAATAATAATCATAAGTTTTGCATTTCAAGCATTACCCTGTAAAATCGGGACGGCAAAAATGAACGGCAACATGATCGCCAGTTTTACATTTCAGAAGTTAGGCCAACACCCGCGCCATTTGCGCGTGGGGCGCCCCGTGTTGCTCCTTGACCTTAGTAGCCAACTTGAACCTTTGTCCCGACAGCTCCCCCCGGTAGGGGGATAACGGTAGTTTTTGTTGAAAGCGCAAGGCCGGTCGGGAGACCGGCTTTTTTATTGGAAAATTTTGGCCTGTTGCCCGACAGGCTTACCAGACATAAATTCTGCCAGAAAAGAAGAGAGAATATTATGAGCAACAAATACAACCCGCAAATTATTGAAAAGAAATGGCAAAAAAAATGGGCGGCCGACGGCCTGTACCGGGCCGTGAAAGATGAAAGCAAAGAAAAATATTATGCCATGACCATGTATCCCTATCCCAGCGGCGATTTACACATGGGCCACTGGTACGCCATGTCTCCCAGCGATACTCGCGCCCGCTGGATGCGCATGCGGGGCTACAACGTTTTGTTCCCCATGGGCTTTGACAGTTTTGGCCTGCCCGCCGAAAACGCCGCCATCAAGCGCAACATCCACCCCAACGAGTGGACGTATGCCAATATCGAGCGCATGCGCAGCCAACTGCGCTCAATGGGGGCCATGTTTGATTGGCAGCGTGAGTGTATCACCTCCGACCCCGGTTACTACAAGTGGAGCCAATGGTTTTTCCTGAAACTGTACGATATGGGCCTGGCTTACAAGGCCATGGCCCCGGTGGATTTCTGCCCTACCTGCAACACCACCCTGGCCCGCGAGCAGGTGTGGGGCGAGGACCGTCACTGCGAACGCTGCGGCACCCCGGTAATCAAAAAAGACTTACACCAATGGTTCTTCAAAATTACGGCCTACGCCGACGAATTGCTGGACTTTTCAAAAATGAATTGGCCGGAACGGGTGCGGAGCATGCAGACCAACTGGATTGGCCGCAGCGAAGGCGCGGAGGTTGTCTTCAAAACAGAAAAAGGCCATGCCCTGCCCATCTTTACCACCCGCCCCGATACGTTGTGGGGAGCCACCTTTATGGTGTTGGCTCCCGAACACCCGCTGATCAAAGAATTGACCACGCCCGAGCAGCGGGCCGAAGTGGAAGCCTACGTGGCCCAGGCCGCCCGGCAAACCGAAATTGACCGCATGGCGGTGGACAAAGAGAAAACCGGCGTGTTCATTGGGGCATACGCCATTAATCCGGTCAACAATGAGCGCATCCCTATCTGGATTGCCGACTACGTTTTGATGACCTACGGCACCGGCGCGATCATGGCCGTGCCCTGCGGCGACGAGCGGGACTTTGAATTTGCCCAAAAGTATGGCCTGCCCATCCCGGTGGTGGTTGCGCCCAAAGATTGGAACGGCCAGCCGTTTGAGCAAGCCTACACCGGGCCGGGCACAATGGTCAACAGCGGCCCCTTTACCGGCTATGCCACTATTGGCAAATACACCCTGAATGAGTGGACGCCCGAACTGGCCGCCGAATACGGCCTGCCCGCCGCGCTGACCCCGGAAACCGAAGGGCGGATCGCCGTCACGCGCTGGCTGGAAGAAAAAGGGATCGGCAAATTCGCGGTCACTTATCGCCTGCGCGATTGGCTGATCAGCCGCCAGCGTTATTGGGGCGCTCCTATCCCGATGATTATGTGCCCCTCATGTGGCATTGTGCCGGTGCCGTACCGGAATTTGCCGGTGCTGCTGCCGGAAGATGTAAAATTTATGCCTACGGGCGAGTCGCCCTTAAAGTTTCACGAAGGTTTCCGCCAGGTGAAGTGTCCTAAGTGCGGCTCTGAAGAAGCTGAACGGGAAACCGATACCATGGACACCTTTATGTGCTCAAGTTGGTACCAATACGCCTATATGGACCCGCACTGGAAAGACGGCGAAACCCTGTCGCCGGACGACACCCCCTTTAACCCGGTTGAGGGCGATTACTGGCTGCCCGTTGACCAGTATACCGGCGGCATTGAGCACGCCACCATGCACCTGTTGTATACCCGCTTTTTTACCAAAGCCATGCGCGATATGGGCCTGGTAAAGTTTGACGAGCCGATGAAGGCCTTGTTCAATCAAGGTATCATCCTGGCCGAAGACGGTTTTCGGATGAGCAAAAGCCGGGGCAATGTAATTGCGCCGGACGACCTGGTGCGGGAATACGGCGCAGACACCGTGCGCGGTTACCTGATGTTTGGTTTTCGGTGGGATCAAGGGGGGCCGTGGAGCAGCACCGGCATTTTGGGCGTTGAACGATTTCTGGAACGGGTTTGGGAGCTGGTGACCCGCCCGCCCGCCCCTGCACAGGGCAAACCAGGCCCGGCCCAGGTGCGCGATCTACAGCGCAAACAGCATCAGGCCGTCCGCCGGGTGACCGCCGATATTGAGGAGTTTAGCTTTAACACCATGGTCGCCGGTTTGATGGAGTACAGCAATGCCCTGATTGATCTCCGCAACCGGGCCCCGGCCTTGCTGGGCGCGGCTGAGTGGGCAGAAGCCATCCGCACCCTGGTGCTGTTGCTGGCCCCCGGTTTTCCCCATCTGGCGGAAGAGTTGTGGGAGCGCATTGGCCAGCCTTACAGCGTTCATCAACAACGTTGGCCAACCTGGGACGAGGAACTGGCTAAAGAGGATGTGGTGGAAATTGCCGTACAGGTTAACGGCAAAGTGCGCGATAAAATTGAAGTGCCGGTTGAGATTGACCCCGAAACAGCCAAAGCCCAGGCTCAAGCCGCGGCAGGCGTGCAGCGCTACATTAAAGGCAAAAATGTGGCCAAAGTAATCTATGTGCCGGGACGTTTGGTCAATATTGTTACCGGTTAAAACTAAAAGTTAGACTTTGTTTATCAGAAGTCAACGTATAGGGCTGGCAGTTTGTCGGCCCTTTTGATTCTCTAATTCTCAACTGTTTTGATCGAAAATATAATTTTTGCACCCAAATGATATTCATTGTAACGAGAGACGCAATTATCAATATCTTGCCGCAGCATTGAAAGTTGCGGTTTTGATTACCGGGGGAAGTGATAATGAAAAGGATCTTAGTGGTTGATGATGATGTCGATACAGTTGGTTTTCTCAAGGTTATTTTACAACATCAGGGGTACGAGATTCTCACGGCTCAAGACGGGGTCGAGGCCTTGGAATTGTTGCAGAGCCACCCGGTGGATCTCATCCTCACCGATGTGGCCATGCCCCACATAAATGGTTACGAACTCTGTCAACGGATCAAGAATGCTGCTGATTCTCGCCTACTACTCACCCCAGTCATCTTGATGAGTGGCCGTACTCTAGCAGTTTGTCGGAGAGAAAGGATTTCCAACAAACAGGATTCATGTTAAATTAAAGGCCACAAGCAAGAGATCTCTAATGAGCG
>JAFGDY010000244.1 GCA_016931895.1 Anaerolineae bacterium | reverse complement strand
GGATAAAGTGGTCACGTCTTCACCATCTACCTTCATTACCACGTCGCCCTGTTTTATCCCGGCCAGGTGAGCCGGATAACCTTTCATCACTCCCGTGAACATGGGGATGCCGGCCTGGGTGGTACCCATGTAGCCGCCCACACCCTCGTAAACGTTGGAGGGGGCAGTTTGCCGGCTCTGCTTTGGGGTCAATGCGCTCACGTCAACCGTGGGCAAAAATTTGAACAGGGCCTGGTGTTTGACCAAATCCCCGGCCAGCCAGCCGACCTGGTCCCGGTAGCGGATTTCCAGCCAATAGCTGTTGGCGGCCCGCCCCTTGACAATGATGGTGTCGCTACTGTGAACAGTATTGATCACCTCAAAGTTTGTGCCGGGGCCGCTGCGCACGTAGGCCGCGGGGGTGTCTTTCAATTCTGTCCACAACGTTTCCAGACTGGTTCGTTGGGGATAAACGCCCAGAACGCCGGAGGGCACGTCAATCACCGCTTCATCGTCGCCCGGCGCTGATTTCAGGGGAATGACGGAGTGCTGGACGAAATAGTATATCTGATCGTCCTGGCGCAAGTAGGCGCGGTTTTTTAGGCCAATCTGCACCGGCAAAGCATTGGCCAGGGAGGCATTCAGATGCCCAATGGGGCCGCCGCGGAAAGTATCCTGATTAACCACGTCTTTCCAGATATTGACCTGCCAGCGTTGGCCGTTGACCACCCAGTACAAGTTGTGCGCGTTGTCGCTCACCAGCCTGGTGAGAACGTCGCTTAAGGGCAGGGCGGCTAAAGCCTCATCATCAACCTTAATAACCTGGTTGGCGGTAAAGCCAAAGGCCGCAAACGTGTCGGCGTTGTAAATAAACTGGCGGGTGCCGGCTTCGGTGACATAGTAGAGAGCGTGATTGCTGCCTTTGAGCAACGTGCCCGCTTTGTATGCCGCGACGGGGGTTTTGTTTTCCGCAACAGAGATGATAGATGATTTGCCATTGCCGGAGACTGCTTCTACCGGCTCTGCGGCCATTGCCTGCGGACTGTGGTAAAGGGTTATCAAGACGATGGCTGCGACCATAAGACCTGCGCTGAAAGCTGTTTTGAGAGTTGAGTAAAACATGGGAAGGCTCCTTTCAACAATAATAAAATAATTTGTTTGAGTTGCCTTCACTATATTCCAGGTCGGGCCAAAATGCTGGACATAACTTTCTTGCGCTTCTGACCAAAAGCCTACGTTTAGCCCTCTCTTTGTTTGGCAAGAACAGTCTGCCCTTTTGCAATGACCCGAAGCTCGTGTTAAGATGGCCGGCGGGATTGGTTAAGGTTAACCGGGCAGGGTTAGGCATGCCACAAACCTTCAGCAAAAACCCACAACACCACCGCAATACCGGCCATTCGTAACAATGCGGTGGTTCCTTCCCCAAAAAATATAACCAACACCCTACTATGAGGTTCCCTAACCCTTAACCGGGGTGAATAGCCTTTGGCCACAAATTGAATGAAGGAAAAATAAGTAAATCAAAAACGTTGAGGAGCGCTATCATGAATAACAATCAACCAACCTTCTGGGGGATTACCCTCAAAACAATAATTACGCACACCATCACCTATTTTTTGATGGGCATCCTGGCCTTTTTCTTTTTTGACTACAGCACCCAATACGCAGAGACCAGTTTGAATCTATTGATGCGCCAGACGACTGAACCTGTGGTGATGGCCGGGCCGCTGTTTCAACCCATCAGAGGATTTCTGTTTGGTATTGCCTTTTATTTACTGCGCGAGGTCTTGTTTGGCAAGAAATATGGCTGGCTGACCACGTGGGTGGTGCTGGTGATCATTGGTATTCTTTCGCCCTTTGGGCCGGCCCCGGGTTCTATTGAAGGGATGATTTTTACGGTGCTGCCGCTGTCGTCTCACTTGATGGGGCAATTAGAGATTTACTTGCAGTCGTTCTTGCTTTCGGTGATTGTGTTTTATTGGGTAAACCACCCGGAGAAAAAATGGCTCACCTGGACTTTGAGCGCGGCCTTCTTCCTGGCCTTGCTCTTCCCTACGCTGGGTTTGGTGATGGGGTAAACAACCTAAAGCAAAAAACAAATTAAGGAGGCTATGATAATGAAACAGTATCAAAAAACTATCACCAGTGTCTTGAAGGCCGTCGCCTTGGGGATGGCGGTAGCCAGCCTTGTTTTGGTCATCATGCAAGTGACAACCCTGGAGACAAATGTCACCCTTTTGGGTATCGGGCTATTCGCGCTGGCTTTGCTTTCATTGCAAGAGACATAAAGGATCAAGCATAGGGAAGATTTCAAATGGAGACTAAAAACAACAAACGCACCATCCGTAATCTAATAATTTTTACCATTTTAGTGCTGGCCAGTGGCTGGTTAGGCCGGGGGATGGATGTGCTGACAGGGAGTACGTCCTCGGAGGGGATGGGTATTTGGATCATTGCCCCGCTGGTTATCTCGTTTCTGTTGCGCGCTTTTGCCGGGGATGGGTGGAGAGACCTGGGCATCAAGCCGGCTTTGCCGGGGAATGGCTTATGGTATGCCGTCAGTATCTTGGCCTACCCGGTTTGTGCCACCCTTATCCTGGGGATAGGTTTGGCATTAGGGGTTATCTCTTTTTCTGCCATGGCCACACTGGGGGTGTTTGGGCAGGCATTTGCCCTGCTGTTCGTTTCTCAAGTCCTCACCAACATCCTTGAAGAGTTTGGCTTCCGGGGGTATCTTGCGCCCAAAATGTATACTCTGCCGTTGAATACTTTTGTGGCCCACGTTTTGGTGGGACTAATTTGGGGACTTTGGCACACTCCGTATCTTGCCGCCATCACGCCCTATGCCACGGAAAGTCTGATCACGCTGTTGCCGCGTTTCCTCCTGGGCACCATTGCCGCCTCTATTGTTTACGGCGAAATCAGGCTTTTGACCAATTCGGTGTGGCCGGCGGTGCTCATGCAAACCGCAGGCGGCATGTTTGTGGGTGCTCTTATGGCAAACAACCTCATTACGATTTCAAGCGGAGGATGGTTGTTTACGCCGGTGCTTGAGGGGGGCTTGATGATCGTTCTCTTTACCGTGCTTGGGATTGGAATATATAGGTGGAGGGCCAAAAGGGCAACAACGCCTCAAACATAACGCGATACCTCGCCTGGCGCGATAAACCGTTATGGAAGATTGGCCGGTTTACCAAACCTGGAGCGGGGTTTGATAGAACCTGCCCGACGTTCCCCTCATTTCATCGCCTAATTCTGACCAATAATTCAAGGTGGGTTCCAGGGGTAAACTTTTTGCGGCCGTGGCTCCGATTTTCAAGAGTTGTTCCGGCAGCTTAAAACCGGCCCTGACCAATATCTCCTGAGCCAACCCCAAATTACGGCCAATCTCTTCAGCCCGGTGAGCGTCGGAATTGACCACAATCCGCGCGCCTCCGGCCAGCCGGAACCAACGCAACATGGTTACCAGGGCCTCGTTCCAACTGGGGGTATGGGTGAGATAGCGCGTATTGAGTTCCAGGGCCTGACCACGCCGGGCGATAGTCGCCAGAGCCTGTTGAATGACTGGCTCCAAAGGTTGGGGGTCAAACGTGGCCCCCATCAAAGTGCCCCGCCAGATAATGCGGTCAAAATGCGCCACAAAATCAAGCTCAAAATTGGCCGCCATGCGCTCCAGCTCGGTAAAATAATCGGCGTAAACATCATCCGGGCTGCGTTTGGCAAAACAACTTTCCAGGTGAATATTTTCCCCATATAACCAATGGAGCGAGCCTATGACCACGTCAAATGGATAGGCGGCTAATAACGCTTTGGCTTCTTGGGGATATTGGTGAGGATTGCCCAGTTCTACCCCGGCGTGAATGGTCAAGCCAAGCGGTTCAAACCTGACCCGGCATTGTTCAATGGCCGCAAAATACTCGGTCACTTGCGGAAAACCCTGCTGGCTTATGCCGGCATGCCATTCGGCATGTTCGGTAATGGCAATCTCTTTTAGCCCCACATCAAGCGCGCGTTGACAAAGTATCGCCGGCGGGTGGCGGCCATCCGAGCTGAAGGTTGAATGGACATGATAGTCTGTGGTAATTTTTAGTTGCTCTGACAATTTATCCTGCCTTAAATTAAAATATAAAAATCCATTGACAACATTAGCAAAAACACTGCTGGCGCACGTCAACAATGGCGATTGAGTTATCCATCTTTGGATGTTTTTTGGGAGACGTTCCGCGAGGCGGTAAAAAGTGTTTAAGCGGCTTGGCTGGCCAAAAAATACTACTTCCTCAATTGAAGTGGAATTTCAGTATACCCATTTACCGAAAATTGGCAAGTTTAATTGGCGGAAGAAGGGTAGCCCTACCAAAGTTCGATTGACTTGAATCAGGGAGCGTGTTAATATGAAAAGAGAGTTGGCTGATAAGGGCTTGGGATTGAATATCAAATACCTTTCCCAAACCCAACCGAATTAATGCTCAATCCTGAGCCGGGCCGATAATTTGAACATTGCCAGAGAGAACCTCATGCAGGTTAAAAACTCTTCCAGGTTGGTTCTTATCATAACTAAATTTTTGGCGATTGGGCCAAATCATCGTTTGGGGCCATCACTCCTGGTAATGGCGATAGCCATTCTTTTGGCTGGCGGTAGGGTGTTCGCTGGGCCAGGTGAACCACAAATTTTAGAACCGCAACGTGAGTATATCCAATCCTCTACCCCGCCTGCCAGCCGGACGACGGTTTCCATCACCACCATCACTATCCCCACCCATGCCGTTGATAATGCCCTTACCTACCGTTTTAATGCCGCTTACAACATGTATTATGCCCAACTTGACCGGGGACGTTACGATGCCGGGCGCATCGAAAACCGTACTTATAACTTGATTATCCTGGAAAACGATTATCTCAAGTTGAGTTTTTTGCCTGAACTGGGCGGGCGAATTTACCAGGCCATTTTTAAGCCAACGGGCAATAATATATTTTATCAAAATCCGGTCCTTAAACCCTCGCCGTGGGGGCCGCCGGAGATGGGTTGGTGGCTGGCCGTGGGCGGAATGGAATGGGGCCTGCCGGTGGAGGAACATGGCTACGAATGGGGGATTCCCTGGCATTACCAGGTGAGCGACCTGGCGGATGGCGCCCAGGTGATGCTGTGGGATAGCTCGGCCAATAACCGGTTGCGGGCCAAAATAGTGGTTACTTTACCTGATGACGCCGCCTTTTTTCAGGTTATGCCCATCATCGAAAATCCTACTGCCGCTGCCATTGATTTTAAATTTTGGCTCAATGCAATGTTGGCCCCCGGTCCAACCAACCAGGTGGGGGCTGATTTGCGTTTCATTTTGCCGGGCCGTCAGGTGACGGTTCACTCCACCGGCGACCCTCGCTTACCGGGGGCAGGGAAAGCCGCCGGCTGGCCCGGCCATAATGGCGTAGATTGGAGCCGGTTGGGGAATTGGCGAGAGTGGTATGGCTTTTTCCAGCGGCCCCGGGCCGCCGGTGATTATCAGGCTATTTACGACGAAAACTCTGACGAGGGCGTAGTGCGCAGCTACAACAGCAAAACGGCCCAGGGCGCCAAATTTTTTGCCTTTGGCTATGGCTCTGCCGCCCTGCCGCCCGATCTCTACACCGACGACCGCTCCGGTTACGTTGAGATGCACGGCGGTGTGGCCCCCACCTTTGCCGATACGCGCCGCCTGGAACCTCATGCCTCGTTGAGCTGGGACGAGTATTGGTATCCCGTTGCCGGTTTGGGAGGATTGACCTGGGCGAATAGACATGTAGCCCTTTACCTGGAAAAGATTAAAAATGAGGTGCAACTGCACCTGGCAGTCACTCGCCCCTTAGATGAGGTGCGGATTCTGGTACTGCGCCGGGCCACCAACGAGGTTTTATATCAAGAGGACGTGGCCCAAATTCGTCCTGGCGAGCCTTATCATACCCCTGCGCTCCCGGTAGCTCTGGAACCTGACGCAGTGGCAGTGTTAATCTATAAAGCCAGCACGCTACTGGCAACCTATCAATACAATGGTGGCCCAATTATTACGCCAACGCCGGTTACAGCTACTCCTTTGCCTCCAGCTACACCAACCCCCACCATTTCGCCCTCGTCTTCGGTTACTCCCATCCCTTCGCCAACGGCCACTGCCGCCCATGCGGTCACAGCCACCGCTGCCCCTACTTCATCCCCTACCCCCACCGCTACGCCAACCCCTTCTGCAACAGCCACGGCCTCGCCAACCTTGTCTCCTACGTCTACCCCATCCCCTCTCTCTACCATTACTCCTGTGTGGCAGGGGCGAGTCAGGCGAATCGTACCTATCGCCGGTTGGGCGAGCGTAGTCCGCATCTGGGTAGACAAACAAGTGGGGCAGCCGGTAACTCTCAAGAGCGCCAATCCCCGTTGGCACTGGCAGGCAACCGGCTATACCGGCTCCAAGCCGGAGTACGGCTCGGATGCGCTAGAATTTGCGCCCTTACCGCCTCTCTTTTATAGTTTGACCGCGCCGGACTTGCCGGCCCGCCTTGACTTTGAATTATTGCCGGGCACTGTAACCGAGATTGTTTTTGAACAAATCGTGTTGCCCACAGCTACCGCAACGCCCACCCCAACGCCAACTCCAACGCTTACGCCGGCCGCAACAAAAACGGCAACCCCAACCCTTACCCCTATTCCCACCGGCACAGTCGCCGCACAGACCAGCACGCCCGCGGCTACCGCTTTTCCCACCCCCACCTTGAGCCGTACGCCCACGACCATCCTGACCCCCACCGCTTCCCCCACGGCTACTCCTTCAGCCACGCCGGAACCAACCTGGCACGTGCGTGTGCCCACCAATATCACTATTCCCGGCAACTGGTTTGCCGTTATTCGGGTGAGCGTTGAAGGTAAGCTAGGGTTGCCGGTGCGAATTACCATTGTCACTGCCGACCAATCTCCCTGGAGCACCACCTGCTTAACCGGCAGCAAGCCGGAGTACGGCCCCTATTTTTGCGAGTTTTCCCCTCTGATTCCGGCGCAATATATCATTTCGCTGGATGAATTTGACATTAAGACTACTGTTACGGTACAAAAGGGGGGCGTGGCGGTGGTTATTTTTGAGGAATATTGATCTTGAAAACCCGTTACACCAAAATCATTCTGGAACGTGAGGAGTCAAAATGAAAATTCTATATGTTGAAGACCATCCTGCCCAAAGCGACATCATGCGGCAAATGTTGGAGTTTTCGGGGTGTGAGGTTGTTTTGGCCGGCAGCGGCGAGGAGGGCATTGAGAAGGCGCAGACAGAACAGCCCGACGTGATTTTGATGGATTTACGCATGCCCGGCATGGGGGGGATTGAGGCCATCCGTTATTTAAAAAATGATCCGGCTGTGGCCGATATTCCCGTTATCGTTATTTCCGCCTGGACCTCTCGCCGCAATCGAGAAGATGCGCTTAAGGCCGGGGCCAGCATCTTTATTGCCAAACCCGTTGACACCAAACGGCTGCTCAATGAGATCAATAACTTGGTTACGCCAGAAAATGGATAAGCGCAAACAAATCGGGCGGCAGGGCGAGGAGATTGCGGCAGCTTACTTGATGGAGCGGGGGTATCATATTTTACAGCGCAATTGGTCTTGTCCAACCGGGGAGTTGGACATTATTGTGGAAGGGGGCGATACCCTTGTTTTTGTCGAGGTGCGTACCCGGCGGGGAAATCGTTTTGGCCCCGCCGAGGAGAGCATCACCCCGGCCAAACAGGCCCGCCTGATTGAGTTGGCCCAAACCTATTTGCAGGAAACGGTTTCCGCGCATACATCTTGGCGGATTGATGTAGTAGCGGTACAATTGGGCCTGGGCTTGCCGCGGATCAATCATATTGAAAATGCGGTTGGCTGGTGAAATAATAAACAGTGAGGCGCTGAGCCAACAAAAAATTCTTGCACGGGGTCAAAAGCAATGGAGCTTAAAAACAAAGTTTTGTTGGAACACGCCCTACCTACGGGGCAAATCCTGCGCGTGGTGCGGGGAGACCTGACGGCTGAAACAACGGAGGCCATTGTTAATGCGGCCAACGAACGCTTGATGCATGGCGGTGGGGTGGCCGGGGCAATTAGCCGCACCGGCGGCGGATCAGTTCAAGAAGAGAGCGACGCCTGGGTGCGCAAGCATGGCCCGGTAGCTACCGGCAGCGCCGCCATCACCGGGGCTGGCCGACTGCCGGCGGAATATGTTATTCATGCGGTGGGGCCGGTGTGGGGCAGCGGCAACGAGGAGCAAAAATTGAGCAGCGCGGTGCAGAGCGCGCTGGCCCTGGCCGACGAGTATGAGTTAAAAAGCGTCTCTTTGCCGGGCATTTCTTCCGGCATTTTTGGCGGTCCCAGGGATGTTTGCGCGCGGGTTATTACCCAGGCCACCCTGGCGTATTTGTGGCAGAACCCGGCGACCAATTTAAAGGAGGTACGTTTTTGTAATATTGACGAAGCAACCGCAGCGGCGTTTGTGGCGGCGTTACAGGAGTTACGGGTTGGATAATGATGACCACTCTCCGGGTTTTTATTGCTATTGACCTGCCAGATGATGCCCGCGCTAAACTGGCCGATGTCCAGAGCCGCTTGAAGGAGATGACCCCGCCCAACACGGTGCGCTGGACCGCGCCACAAAATATTCACCTGACGCTCCATTTTCTGGGCGATGTGGCTGTGGCCGATTTGCACAAAATTATCGCGGCGCTTGAGTTGGCTGGGGCGGCTTGCGTTCCCTTTTCGTTGGCATTAGAGGGAGTGGGATGTTTTCCCCATACCCGGCGGCCTCGCATTGTGTGGGTTGGCATTTCAGGCCAAATGGAAATACTGGCCCAAATGCATCAGGATTTGGGCGCAATGCTCCAAAAAAATATCGGCTTTAGACCGGAATCTCGCCCTTATTCACCCCACTTGACCATTGGCCGGGTTAAAAAAGGTATTCCGCCGCGTCGTTTGACCCAATTAGGCCAGGCGATTGAGTCGCAGCAGAGGCTTGGGGGCCAACTGATCGCCCTGGAAGTCAAAGAAATCAAGCTAATCAAAAGCGAGTTGAAGCCGGACGGTCCGGTCTATACCCCGTTAGCTTTGGGTTTGCTGAGAGGAGTTAGAAAATAGAGGGCGGGCGAACATAATTCAATCCATAACCGACCATAAGGGCAATCACCAGGCTGACCACTACTTTGGCAATAACCGGGGTGGGATTTCCTTTGGCCTCACCCTGGTAAATCATAATGCCCAGCCGGGGCAGAAAGGCTAAAGGGGCCAGTAAACCGTAACCTATCAGAATTAGAAATACAGCGACAACCCGTTCGATGCCGCCCAATAACCTATCCGAGAAGTCAACCCTCACGGTATGGTTAAGATTTGTGCCTTGCACCGCTAAGGCCGTTACTGCCACTTCCACTTCCAAAACAGGGGTCACTCCAATTAAAATGGCCAGGCCAATCAGGTAAACCATCATCAGTTGTTCATTGGAGGCGAAGGGGGTGGTTAAAATCTGTAAATCGGCAAAGGCCCAGCCGGTTGCCAGCCAGGCCAGAATAACAATCAACACCACGTGTGCCAGTTGGTCCAGGAGCAGTAAAAATAATCCTTTGCCCCTACTGTTATCTACAAAAACAAAGGTTCTGAATTGGTCAATAAGAAGATGACCAATGAACAGGACGATGACCCAGACCCACCAATTTGGTACGGCAGAGGCCCATAACAGGATAGCGGTAACAAAAGTAACCACCCCCACGTGGATCAGTAGACCCGACCACCCGCTTCTTTTGGCCAGCACCAACCAATAGGGCTGTAGAACAAAATCGCCGATTAAGTGGCCTAGCAGGAGGAGTAAAAAGAAGGAGAGGGCTATATTATTCATCCTTTGATTCACCGAGAAGATTTTCAGTAAGCGGCAAACTCAAAATCACTTCCGTACCTTGCCCCACTTCAGAATAAATCTTGAAGGTGCCGTTGACCACCTCTGCCCTTTCTTGCATATTAATCATCCCCAAACTGCCGCGTTCGTCATACCTGGCCTTGACGGCTTGCGCATCAAAGCCGCTCCCATTATCTTTGATGCGTATCGTCAGGGTATCTGCGGCGTGTTTCGGTTCAAGGATTAAATCAATCCGGGAAGCTTGCGCATGTTTTTTGGCATTGTTAATAGCTTCCTGAACCACGGCAAAAATGGCTACCTCGGCCTTTTCTGAAAGTCGTTCAAATTCTCCGGTATTGGTAAAAACAACATTGAGTTGTTCGGTTTCTTGCAGCCGTTCGGCGTATACTTCCAGGGCCGGGACAAGCCCCTGCGTTTCCAGAGTAACCGGCCGCAGGTCAAAGAGCAGCGTTCTGAGTTGTTTCAAGGCTCGCTCGGCTACGGCCGCGCTCTCCTCGATTTCTTTGGGAACGTGTTCGGGGGCGCGTTCCAGCAGTTGTTGGGTGTAAGATAAACTCATTACAATTGAGGCCAGCAATTGAGTGGGACCGTCGTGTAAGTCTCGGGCCAAACGTTTGCGTACCTCATCTTCAACCACTACCAGGTGATCGCGTTCTTTTTTAAGGTTTTCATACAAACGAGCATTTTCTATGGCAATAGCCGCCTGGTTGGCAAACGTGGTTAGTAGTTGTTGGTCCAAATCGCCAAAGTACCGGCCGGCAGCGGTATGCACCACCTCTAGCACGCCGATCAGTTTGTTGTGTGAAATCATTGGCACGCAGAGAAGCGAGGTGAGCTTAAGGCCAAAAGATTGGGCGATACTTTGGTAATACCTATCGTCTTTGTTAACGTCGTCAACAATCAAAGGCTGGCTATGGGTAGCCACCCACCCGGCGACCCCCTTATCGCGGGCCATGCGCACCCCCCTGAGCTTGCCGCCGCCGCCGCCCTCAACCACGGCAAAAACCAGCTCATCGGTGAACTCATCCAGCAGTAATAACGAACCTGCCGAAGCATTCATTACCTGCACTGCCGCGCCCAGAATTTTATGGAGCAATGGCTCCAAATTCAATTCCGATGTGACCGTTTGAGCCACTTCATGCACCACGTATAACGCGGCCAATCTTTCTTGCGTTTCGGCCAGGTTTGCCTGTAAGGCTTCGTTTTCTGCTTTGAGTGCTATCAGTTCTGGTGTGGATGCGCTTAGGCTGCCCAAAATTTGTTGCCGTCTCTCCCCCATCTGAGTCTGCACCTCTGAATCAACATGAGGCTATCAACATCCTAACTCATTTTAACAAAAAGGTCTAATTGTTCAGTAAATTTTGGAGCCGGGGGAGTTCTCGCTCGGCTGCTGTTCGGCCCAACCGAATGAAATCTTCGGCCTTATCGTAATCCATGGAGGTGTAGATTTCTACCCTGGGTTGAATCAGAACGTCTACCGGGTTCATCCGGGTTTTGATGATTTCGCGTTCCATAATGGCCATCATATTACCCAACACGCTCAGAAAACTGGGGTCTCTGCTCTGGTTAGGGGTGTTATGTCCCAGCAGCCACCCTTTTTCCACCGGGGGAATAACACTGGAAGCGATGATGACATTGGCCCCTTTTTCCACCAAAATATTGGCCGGCACCGGATTGACCGCTCCCCCATCAATCAAATAATACCCATTATGTTGATAGGGCGAAAAAATGCCAATAATGCCAATACTTGCTCTGACTGCTTCGGCCAGGGAGCCTTCTTCAAACACAACTTCTTTGCCGGAAACCACGTCGGCGGCCACAACGTAAAACGGGATGGCCGTGTCGGCAAAGGTGGCCTCGTTGAATTGCCGGGCCAGATACTTGAGGGTGGCATTGCCCTTGATCAATCCATTCCACGGCAGTTTTAGTTTGGGATCCCATAGCCTGCTTTTGAAGTCAATCAAATTGTTTAAATTTTTGGCAAAATTGACCATCTCCGGCAAAGATTTATTGCAAACGTACAAACCGCCAAACAAGGAGCCGGCGCTGGTGCCGGCAATCATATCAATGGGAATGTTGGCCTCTTGCAGTACTTGCAAAACCCCAACGTGGGCAATGCCCCTGGCCCCGCCGCTGGAAAGGGCCAAGCCCACCACCCGGTTGGTGATGTGGCGGCTCACCCGTCCAATTTCTGTTTCAGAAAGGTCGCAGGTAAAAATTGGGCCTGAAACGCAATCAACCATCCACTTTTCTTGAGGTGTATTCAATAATACGGCGGCCTTGGCCAGTTGAAGCGCTTTGGCCGTGGTTTCGCTGTAACCGGGGTTCAGGGCAATCAAAACCCAATCATACCCCTCCAGCAAAATGCTCAGGGTTTCCACCAGGGTATCGCTGGACAGGTTGGGCATCACTTCCAGAATAATCAAGTCGTCGCTTTGAAAACCGGCGTCAACCCGCTTGCTTAAATTGCGGCCGGTAGCATCAAGCAAAACTACGCGCTGGCGGGTTAAGCGGTGAATGTTTTCGGCCAGCCGCCAGGCGCTCTGGCCTAAAACCGCCACCAGGCTGTACTCCGCCCGTTTTTTGGCCTCGGTGACCACGTCGCTCAAACGGCGACTGAGTTCTCGCGTAATTTGGATGGCGATTTCGGGATGGTCAATTAAAAGCTCATCCAGGTCCGCTTTAGACAATACCCATAAGTCGGCATCGAGCGTGACCGTGACCGTGGCCGAGCGCCGCTGATTTAACAGCAGGGCCATTTCGCCAAAAAAGTTACCCGGCCCCAAGTAATTGATGATCTTTTCCCGTTGTCCCGCCCCGGTATTGACTGATACCTTCACCTGGCCGGACTCAATCAAATACATAGCGTCGCCCAGGCTATTTTCGGCAAAAACAACCTGGCCGTGGCCAAAATGAACTTGCTTCAATTTGGCCGCAATCGCTGCCAAAGTTTGGCCCGAAAGCGCGCTAAAAAACGGAATCCGCAGCAGACTTTCTTCGATTGGGTGGGGTTGGTTATTCGGCCTATCCATACTTTTTTACTGACAAAGGTGCGGCTAATGTAACGGATATTAAGTTTGTAATGGCGCAAAGGGAGGTTGTCCCCCCACTCTGTTATGATTATATCATCCCCCCCGTCCCCCTTCAATGGGACATAAGGTTTAAGCCTATAGCATTATTATGTCTATTGCCAATCGCCCAGAACTTGGCTATAATACTTTTGCCGGAATTAGGAATTAGAAGTGAGGAGCGTGGGATTAAAGTCTATGAACCGGCGGTTTTAATCTCTAATTTCTAAAAGATGTTAGACTCTTGTTTTTGGATACTGTAAGGGCCTGATTTGGGAGCAATGTGACCCAACCCAACTCTGAAACCCGGCCCACCTCGCCGGGGGCTAAGTTAGAATATGCCATTCACCTGGCCAGAACCGGGCATAAGCTGGAGGCGCGGGATATGCTGCGCAGCGTGGTCGCCCTACAGCCGGTGAATCAGGCCGCCTGGTTGTGGCTCTCGGCAGTGACCACCGATCGGAACGAGGCCGAAGCGGCCCTGGCCCAGGCCCGGCAGGTCAATCCTGCCCATCCCAGCCTGGCTCACGCCGAGCAGTGGCTGGCCCACCGCTTTGCCAACCAACCCGCCACTCAAGAAAGTGTTGTGGTCAAGACCCCCCTGCCGGCGACCGTCCCCTTATCGCCATTCAGTAAGTTATTCAATTCGGTCAACTCCTTTGTTTTTGGGGTGATGATAACGGTCATTGTGGCCGGTTTAAGCGTGCTATTGTGGAGCTTGGGGCTAGAGGTAAAAGCAACCGTTCAGACCGGGCAGACAGCAAGCGCCGGGACTGGCGAAAATAATCCTACCCTGGAATCTATGCTTAACCAATCCTCATCCATCTTGGACGAGGCCCAGGCGCAGCGGGATTGGGCAAAAGCTATTACCGTTTTAGAAGAACTACGCCGGATTGAGCCAAATAATCCACCCCTGCAAACGCAGCTTGCCTACGTTTATCTACAAAGAGGCTTAACCCTGCGCCACAAGGGTTATGTTGACCAGGCGCTGGCCGATTTTGAACAGGTTCTGAGCCTTAACCCTCAGCACGCGCAGGCCCGGCAAGAAGCGCAAATGGCCCAGGATTACCTGGTGGGGATTCAACATTACCAGGAGGGCCGGTGGCAAGAGGCCATTGCGGCCCTGGAAGCCGTATGGGCCGCGAATGAAGAATATACCAATGTGCAAGATTTATTGTTCAGCGCCACTTATAATCATGGTTTAGCCCTACAGGCGGCCGGTGAACTGTCCCTGGCTAGCAGTTTGTCGGAGAGAAAGGATTTCCAACAAACAGGATTCATGTTAAATTAAAGGCCACAAGCAAGAGATCTCTAATGAGCG
>JAFGDY010000243.1 GCA_016931895.1 Anaerolineae bacterium | reverse complement strand
ATTGATTGGCGCGCCGCCTTATTGGCCGGGCTGTTGGGCGCGGTAATGGGCGATAACGCCGGTTACGCCCTGGGCCGTTTTGCCAACGGCTGGATACAGCGTCGTTTTGGTCGGTCGTCCGCCTGGCAAACGGCGCAGCAGCGGTTTGCTCAAAGCGGGGCGGTAGCGGTTTATGCCACTCGCTTTCTGTTCACCCCGCTGGCCATTCCTACCAACCTCATCGCCGGGGGGAGTGGGTACAAGTTTCAAAGATTTTTTACTTACGATGTGGCCGGAGAATTTACCTGGCTGGTGTTGTATGGTGGGCTGGGCTACACTTTTGGCAGTCAATGGGCAGTGGTCAGCCAGGCCATTAGTAATTACACCGGTTATCTGGTTGCATTAGCCGTGATGGGGTTGGGCATTTACTGTTTGCGCCGATACTTGCGGCAGAGGCTTGTAACGCCTCAAAGGGCGACTCTGGAAATTGTTCACGCGCAGGCAATATAAAGGTCAAAAATTCAGCAATTTTTGCAATGATTCTGCACAAAATCTCGATAATTACCCGGTATACTCGGATTAGGTGACAGGATTGGTGACAGTCACTTTCAAAGTGACTGTCACCAATCCTAATCCTAATCCTGATCAAAACAAAACTTTTGGAGGTACAAAATGTCAAAGAAATGGAAAATCACTATTGGTGTCATCATTATTATTGTTGGGCTGGTGGGGCTGGGCATGCTCCGCTGGGGCAATAGAGTCTATTGGAGTAGCGGCGGCGAGCGCGGCTGGAGCCTGGGCGCTTATGCGTACCAGGTTTTTGGCTGGGATTCGGCCAACTACCTTGCTGATTTAAACAAAGGCCCGGCCCGGCGGACATCCCCGGCGGATGTGCCCCTGGCGGATGATAATGGCGACGGCGTGCCCGACCGAGGCAGGGTTGACGCCCCACCCATGGCTTTTGGCCGAGGCTTTCCGGGGCGGGGAGACCGTTTGGAGGGAGCGCCCGGCGCAAAGATGGCCCAAGTAGAGGTGCAATTGCTAGACGATAACGGCGATGGCATACCCGACCGGGGCGTAATTGACCATCCGGCCCAACCCACCTTTGGTCGTCAGTTTGGCCCTGACCGCCACTTTCATAGGGAAGCCGGTTATCGGCAATTTGACCGGGGATTCGCCCCCTTCCTGTTCATCGGCGGGTTATTTCGCCTGGCTTTCCTGGCCTTGTTAGTGGGTGTGGGTGTTTTCTTCTATCGCCGCTGGCGGGCCAATCGTTCCCCGGCGCCGGTCAACGGGCAAACGGAAGCGTAGTAAAAGCGCGGGTGACAGTCACTTCTAAAGTGACTGTCACTCGCCGGACACATGCCGGAATAATTTTTTCCAGAATCTGCACAAAGTCTGCACAATTACATGGTATACTATGGTAATGATCGGTAGGAGAAGAGAATGTCATTACCAAAAGCGGCCCAACGAATTCTGGTGGTAGACGACGACCTTGATATTGTGCGCCTGGTGCGGGCTTATCTGGAAAAGGCCGGTTATCAGGTGTTAACCGCCTACGACGGCAAAACAGCCATGCATATTCTCCGCCACGACCGGCCCACCCTGGTTGTGCTTGATTTGATGTTGCCGGATCGGGATGGCTGGGACATCACCCGGCTGGTGCGCAGCGATCCCATTTTAGCCGACACACCCATCATCATGCTGACTGCCCGCATTGACGACACCGACAAAATCATCGGCCTTGAACTGGGCGCGGACGATTATATCACCAAACCCTTCAATCCCCGCGAGGTGGTGGCTCGTGTTCGCAGTGTTTTGCGGCGCAGCCAGGGGAACAATATTGCCAAACAAACTCGCGTATTACAAATGGCCGGTTTGCTGATGGACCTTGACCGCCGCGAGGTAATGGTCAACGGCCAGCCGGTCGAATTGACTACCACCGAGTTTAGCCTGTTAAAAACTCTGCTGGAAAGTCCTGGCTATGCCTTCACTCGCAGCGAATTGATTGAGCAGGCCCTGGGCTATGAATACGAAGGCTCAGAGCGCACTTTGGATAGTCACATGCGCAATCTCCGCCGTAAAATTGAACCCAGGCCCGGCGAAAAAACCTACATTCAAACCGTCTATGGCGTGGGCTACCGGCTGGTTGAAGTGTGAGCAGAGAGGTGAGGTAAAAAGGAGGGGAAAAGGTTTCCATTCCCCTGCTCCCTACTGCTGAGGATAACAATGAACAAACTGTGGGTCCGTTTAAGTTTAGGTTTTAGCGGCGTGGTTATTGTCACGGCCTTTTTAATTACCCTCACCGGCACTATTGTCGGCTGGTTGAGCCATCGCTACCCGCCTCGGGATAATCTTGACCGCCTGGAAGCAATGGCTAATTTAGCCGATGAACTGGCCCTTTACTACCAAACCTGGCAAAGTTGGGCCGGCAGCGAAACATTATTGCTGAGAGCGCAGAATAATTTTGACGACAGTGCCCAGGAAAGATATAACGCCTTTTTTTTGGCCGATGCTACCGGCCAGGTGGTCTACCATGTTCGAGCCAGCCAAATGGGGCGTCCTCTCAATGGGATCAGGCAGGAAAATCTTTTGCCCATCCGGGTTAATGGGCAAACCGTGGGCTATCTGGGCTTAGATCCTATTTTTAGAAGAGATTTTGAGGGGCCGCCGGACTTTGTGGTTGGTCTGGCCAGGGCCTTATTTATGACCGCCCTTATTGCCAGCGGCAGCGGCATTGTGTTTGGCGTGCTCATGAGCCGCTCGCTGACGGCTCCGTTGAATAACCTGGCCCAGGCCGCCAAATCCTTTGGCTCCCGCAATCTCAGCCGGCGGGTTCAAGAAAAAGGCAGCGCGGAGATGATTGCCGTAGCCCGCGCCTTCAATGAGATGGCCACCGATTTGGAACAGGCCGAACAATTACGCCGTAACCTGCTGGCCGATGTGGCCCACGAACTGCGCACGCCGTTGACCGTATTGCAAGGAAATATGCGGGGCATTTTAGATGAAGTTTTTCCCTGCGATAATAACGAGATTGCCCGTTTGTACGAACACACCCGCTTCTTGAGCCGTTTGGTGAACGACCTGCACGAATTAGCCCAGGCCGAAGCCAAACAACTGCCGCTTGATATTCAGGAAATTGACCTGGCCCAACTTGTTACTGCCGCCAGCGATGCTTTTCGGCCGGGGGCCGAGGCCAAAGAAGTGGCCCTGGAAACTGACTTGCCCCACAACTTACCCTCCCTCCAGGTTGACGCGGCGCGACTGCGCCAGGTTTTGCAAAATTTATTGGCTAATGCCTTGCGCCACACCCCGGCGGGTGGCGCAATCACCATTGGCGCTCAAGCCGAGGCCGGCGTTGTGCGCCTGACCGTTTCCGATACCGGCGATGGTATCCCGCCGGAGCATCTGCTGCACATTTTCGACCGTTTTTATCGCACCGACCCCGCTCGCAGCCGCGATAAAGGCGGCGCGGGTTTGGGGTTGGCCATCACCCGCGCCATTGTGGAAGCTCACGGTGGTACCATCTCGGTGGCCAGCCCGGGTGTGCCGGGCGAGGGGACAATTTTTACCATTGTCCTGCCCGGGCCGCCAGAACAGACCCAATAGCCGGAGAGAATTACCGAATCGTCTCAAATTTGCACAAAATCTGCACAATTAGATGATATACTTACTGCTGATGAAAAATAATCAACCGGCGAATACAAAAATCAGGATGGAAGCATGACTCAAACCAAACCAAACACATCACTTATTGAAATAGAAGAAATGACCAAAGTGTACCAGATGGGCCATGTTGAAGTACATGCCCTGCGCGGCGTCTCGCTGGCAGTGAAGGAAGGCGAGTATGTGGCCGTGATGGGATCCAGCGGGTCCGGCAAAAGCACGCTGATGAACATGATTGGCCTGCTCGACCGGCCCACCGGCGGCACTTACAAAATTCGAAACGCCGAGTCGAGCAAGATGAGCAAAAGCCGGCTGGCCGACCTGCGTAACCGCGAAATTGGTTTTGTGTTTCAACAGTTCAATTTGTTGGCCCGGGTCAACGCCCGCCGCCAGGTGGAACTGCCCTTATTTTATGCCGGAATTTCGGGCCGCCGCAGCCGGGCAATGGCCCTGGCCGCGCTGGAGCGGGTAGGGCTGGCCGACCGGGCCAACCATCGCCCCGATGAGCTATCCGGCGGACAGCAGCAACGGGTAGCCATTGCCCGCGCCCTGGTCAACCAGCCGGCCATCCTTTTGGCCGATGAACCGACCGGCGCGTTAGACAGCCAAACCAGCACCGAAGTGATGGACCTGTTTGACGAACTCCACGCCCAGGGTTTGACCCTCATCATCGTTACCCACGATCCAATTGTGGCCCGGCGGGCCGAGCGTGTTATTACCTTGAACGATGGCAAAATTGTTTCCGATAAACAAAACGGCCACAAATTAGTTGCGCCAATGATGGGGATTGAAAATGAAAGTCATTAAATATTTACAAGTGGCCCTGGAAAGTATCATTGCCCACAAAATGCGGGCTATCTTGACAATGCTGGGCATTATTATTGGCGTGGCCGCCGTGCTCACCACTATGGGCATTGGCCGCGGCGCAACAGCCAACATCACCGAACATATTGAGAGCCAGGGCACTAACTTGTTATCAATTATGTCGGGGGCCACCAGCAGCCGCGGGGTTAGTAGCGCCGGAGGTTCGGCCATTACCCTGACCATAGGCGATGCTGAAGCTTTAATGGCTACCACCTTGCATCCTGCTGTGGGTCTGGTGGCTCCGGTGTACAACGCTTATGCCCAATTGGTCTATGGCGATACCAATACGCAAAGCCAGATCAACGGCGTTACCGCAAATTATGCCGAAGTGCGCAATCTAAAAGTGGCTTCGGGGCGTTTTTTGACCGAGGAAGATGTGGCCCAAAAAAGCCACGTGGTGGTCATTGGCCCGGAGCTGGCCTCTGATCTTTTTGGTGATGAGAATCCGGTGGGGTTAAATGTGCGGATTGGCGGCCAACCTTTTCAGGTGGTAGGCGTGTTAGAAGAAATGGGCGGTTTTGGCCGAGACAACCCTGATACCCAGGCCTTTGTGTCCATTGGGGTAGCCCAGGGACGGCTCTTCAACGCGTCGCGCTATCGGGGAGAGTATACCGTGTCCACGATCAATATTCAGGTGGTCAGCAGCGATCAGGTTGAGGCCGCCAAACAACAAGTTGAAACCACCCTGCGATTGCGCCATAATCTCACCGCCGATGAAGACAATGATTTTTACATTTTTGATCAGGCCAGTTTGCTGGAAACTGCGGCCGACATTTCGGCGACGCTGACAATCTTCCTGGGCTCTATTGGGGCCATCAGTTTATTGGTCGGCGGCATCGGCATTATGAACATTATGCTGGTTTCAGT
>JAFGDY010000242.1 GCA_016931895.1 Anaerolineae bacterium | reverse complement strand
GTGTCATCGTTATCTGATTGTCTCCTGCCATAAAGGTATGGTTTGATGCTCAGGATGTCAAATGTTAAAAGTGTTAGTCAATGAGGGCAATGGGGATTGACCAGGATAAACAAGTTGTAGAAATTTCTATACCCAGCGAACTGGGCTACGAAAAAATTGCCATGTCTGTTGTGGCAAATGTTGCCTGGAAAATGGGTTTCTCTAAAGAGAAAATTGAAGATTTAAAAACCGCAGTGGGCGAGGCCTGCACCCACGCCATTGAATACGGCAATTCGCTCAATACTGAAACTCAAGTTCTGATTGTGTTAGCCACAGACCGGAACAGGATCAAGGTGCAAGTTATTGATAACGGCCGCAATCCCATCCCTACGCCGCTTCCAGATAAATGCGCCGGCCATGATCGGAGATGCATTGGGTTGTATTTGATGCGCAAGTTAATAGATGAGATAAAGGTTCAAAGCCGGCCCGGTCGAAACGAAGTGCAGTTGACCAGCTACCTGGTGGCCTGAAACAGGGCCAAGTCCACAATTTTTTTCAGCATTAACCGGATTGACAAAATTTCTGCTTATATTTTCCCTGAAGGTTTTGTCAATCCGGTCTATTTATTAAAGGGGAGGTCTCGTTCCCAAATTAGGGTTTAGGCCCAAACAAGTGCGGGAACGAAACTTCCCCAAATTATTTTTGGACGTTTGCTTATTGAGGGGCGTCGCCGGTAAACCTGGCCCAGGTTCCTTCAAGTTTGGTCCAGGTTTCTTGGACCCATGCTTTGGCGTGGTCCAGCCCTGCGCCAATTTTTACCCCCAGTAAATTTTTGGAAACTTCATCCCAGTTGACCACATTCCACCAGGCGGCAATGTAATCGGCGCGGCGGTTTTGGTAATTAAGATAGTAGGCGTGTTCCCACACGTCTAAACCCAGAATGGGCACCAAGCCCTCGGCAATGGGGTTGTCCTGGTTGGGCGTGCTGGTAATCACCAGTTTGCCCTCAACGTCCACACAAAGCCAGGCCCAGCCGCTACCAAAACGAGTCATGGCGGCTTTGGTAAATTGCTCTTTGAAGCTGTCAAAGGAGCCAAAAGAGGCGTTAATGGCTTCGGCCAGACTGCCTTTGGGTTTGCCGCCACCCTGGGGACTCATGCAGGGCCAGAAGAGGGAGTGATTGGCGTGGCCGCCGCCGTTGTTGCGCACCGCCATCCGAATATCTTCGGGAACGGCGTCAAGGTCTTCCAGCAATTCAACCACATTTTTGTTTTGCAGATCAGGATATTTTTCCAGCGCGGCATTCAAGTTATTCACATAAGCCTGATGATGCTTGCCGTGATGAATGCCCATAGTTTTGGCATCAATATGAGGCTCCAGGGCATTGTAAGCATACGGCAAATTGGGTAATGTGTGTGTCATTTTAAAATTCTCCTTTCACTAATAAGACGATTAATTAATAACTTCTACCTTTTTCTCATTCTCACACTCGGGGTGAGAACGAGAAAAATTCTCCTTCTACCAAAGCCCCCCCTCTGAAATTCTTACTATAGGATTAATAATAATTCACTTTTGTAAGTTTAATATTAAAATTAACCTCGCCGCTGGCCAATGGCCAACTTAAAATTGTAAAGCAAGGCCAAACTGACTCTCCAGAAGTTTGGATAATCCCACCGGCGGCTTCCGGGAAGTTACTTTGGGCCTTGGTTGTGCAAAATCAAGAATAGACGTAAAATAAGCCCCCCGGCCAAGCAGCCATCACTCAAAACAGAAAAGGACAACGGAAATGTCTGACCATTTAGACTATGACAGCAAACAAAAACGAGTCATTCACCAACTGGTGGATTCTGTTTTGAGCGAGGAGGCGGTCAATCAACTCGCCGCCCAATACTGCCCCCCCCTCGCCGATTGTTTTACGCCCGACCTGGGTAAAGCTGAAAAAATCCACGCCTTGATTGAATATTGCGACCGGCATGGTCAATTGGGCGCATTGGTCGCCCGGGTCCAGCGGGCTAACCCGGCCGGATACCAGGTTTTTGTGGAGCGTGTCCGGCAGCCTGGCCAAAAATCTGCGATGGATCAAGATGCACCTCCCGCCGCTCCTGCGGCCAAGCCAGGAGCACTTTCAATTATTCCGGCAGCGTCTGCCGGGCCGTGGTCGCTCCATCAGCCGGAAACAATGCTTCATCAATCTTTCCTGAATCGTTACCGGATTGACGAAATCCTGGACACCAGCGGCCGGGGCGTGGTCTTCAAGACTTACGATACCCAAATTGAACTTGATGTGGCCGTGAAAATCATTGACCTGACCCAGGTTAAGCAGAAAACATTGCGCGAACGGGTTCGCCAGGAGTCCCGCACGGCAATGAAATTGGACCATTCCGGCATTGTGCAAGTTTATGACTTTGGCGAGATGGACTCAATGATTTACATTGTAATGGAATTCATTCCCGGCTCCAACTTACACGAGGTGCGGCAACCTTTTAAGGTTATTGACAAGCAGGCTATTTTGCCCCAAATTATCGAACTGATCCGCCAACTCAGTTTGACCGTTGATTATATGCACCAACAGGGCGTGCTGCACCCCAGCCTGACACCCGACAACATTATGCTCAGGCCCAGCGAAGCCAAAGACGGGCTGGCCTGGCAGCCGGTATTGATCAACTTTGCCCTGCTCCGGCCGCACCGGGAAATGCTGCAAGTGCAAGAGGATTTCCCTATTGATCAACTGACCTACCAGGTTTCTCCAGAATTTTTGCTGGGCCACGTTACCGATGTGCGCAGCGACGTGTATGCCCTGGGCATTCTGCTATACGACCTGGTCGTGGGCCAGCCGCCTTTCAGACCCCGGAACCTGGCCGAAGCAATTCGGCTGCACATTGAGGTGCCGCCCTCGCCGCCGCGGGCCAGCCACCCCGCTTTACCGGAGGCGTTGGAACAAGTAATGCTGAAGGCGCTGGCCAAAGACCCGGCCGACCGCTACTTAACGGCCAAAGGGCTGGCCCAGGCTCTGGGCGAATGTTTGGCCGGGGAGACCGTTCCGCTCCCCACCCAGACGGCGCCGGCCCAGGTGCTTATTTCTCCGGCAACGCCGGCCCAACCCCTGACCGTTACGCCTGGCCAACGAGCGGCCGCCAAACTCATCCTGCGCAATCAAGGCGGCCGGGATGATTATTGCCAGGTGCGGGCGCAAGGCGTTCCGCCCAACTGGCTAACCATCTCCCCGGCCGCGCTGAATCTGGCGCCGGGCGAAACGCAGGAGGTAGAGTTAACCTTCCAACCGCCCCGGACGCCGCTTAGCCGGGCCGGGAGCTACTCGTTGAGCATTCAGGTGGTCAGCCAACAACAACTGGGCCAGAGTAACGAGATAAACCGGGTTTTAACCGTGCTGCCTTACACCCAGTTCAAAAGCAGCCTCTGGCCCCAAGAAATCTCGCCGGGTCAGGTGACGCAAGTCACCATAGAAAATCAGGGCAACAACGTCGAAACCTTTACTATCCGGCCCCAACTGGACCAGGGGATAATTTTTGAACCCGCCCAAGCCACCGTGCAGGTTGGCCCCGGCGAGGTAGGCACTGTGGACTTCCAAATTGCGCCTGGCCAGAAACGTTGGATCGGCAGAAAGATCAGCCAAACCTTTTCCTTGCAGGTTAGCTCAACAGAAGGAGGGGTCAGCGTTGTTAGCGGCCGGCTCATCAACCAGGGGGTAATCGCCCCCGAGTGGGCATTGGCCGCCATCCTGATCATTGCCCTCTTTTGTTGCGCCCTCTTTTTTACCTATCCCATTATCTTTGAATCTCTGGCAGGCACGGCCACCCCAACGCCTATACCCATCCAGCCGGTGGACACGCCCGTTCCGGTGGATACTCCGGTCCCGGTAGATACCCTTGCGCCGTCCGCGCCCACTGCCGCGCCGCCCACCCCTACCCCTATTCCCACCCTCACCGACACCCCTGCCCCCACCTCCACCCCAACCCTGGTTCCTACCCCGGTGCCGGTTAATACGCCCACCCCCTTTGCCTAGCAGCCTGTCGGAAAGAACGGTCAAAAGGGTGTTATAACCGCCAAAGTACACCCCTCGCAAACCGTTGATAATTCAGCCCGTCCTATTTTGACATAACCGATGCGGCTCGTATGATTTGACCCCGTAGGGTGCAAAAACCTCATCCAGAAAGATTTACCCGAGAAAACAAAGCTCAAATCTGCCCAACTGGTCATCTGTGGTAAAATGATGGCTCATCATGCCAAGGAGGGACAGATAATCTGATGGGCTGGTTCATCCTGACGCAACTGTTTTCCGCCCTCATCCAATTGATCCGTATCGGCCGTACGTCTGACCAGGAAAAAGACCTGGAAATCATGATCCTGCGCTATCAGTTGGATCTGGCCGAACGAAAACGACAATCACCCCTCAAGCCAACCCGAGTTGAGAAGTTGACCCTGGCTGTGCTGGTGACCAAACTCAAGCAAGGCGCCCGGCGTCCAGCCAACCAACTGCGTGACCTCATTCGCCTCTTTCAACCCGAAACCGTACTGCGCTGGCATCGCCAACTGGTCCGCCGCAAATGGACCTACGATCAGCACAACAAGGGCGGACGACCACCACTCGATCACGAACTTGAGGCGTTGGTTGTCCGCCTGGCTCAGGAGAATGACCGCTGGGGCTAGGGCAAGATCGAGGGGGAACTGCACAAGTTAGGATACAAGGTCTCCCAGACCACCATTCGCAACATCCTCGATCGGCACGGGATTGTGCCGGCCCCCGTACGCAATGGCTCCCTCGGTTGGCGACATCTGATGACCCACTACAAACAGCAGCTCCTGGCTTGTGATTTCTTCACCGTGGAAACCCTCTGGTTGCAGACCTTGTACGTGTTGTTCTACATCGAAGTCGGCACCCGACGGGTTCACCTGGCCGGAGTCACCGCTCATCCCGATGGCTTCTGGGTGGCCCAACAAGCCCGGCAATATGTGTGGACACTCGAGCAAAGTGACGAGAGACCTCGTTTTCTGATCCACGACAATGACGGGAAGTTCACCGAGACTCACGACACGGTTTTTCGGTCAGAGCACATCCACATCATTCCTACCCCCTTCCAGTCGCCCAACGCCAATGGCATCTGCCGAACGGCGGGGGCGCGCTGTGCGGGAAGAGTGCCTCAACCACCTATTGATCTTCAGCGAGAACCATTTACGCCGGGTATGATTCTGGGCTTCATCAGTGACTACTACCGCGGTTCAGATCAGATGGCGCTTTGCCCGGCTTGAACCACTACCATCTCAAATATCATTTCCTCAAAGCCCTGACCACCTCAGGGTCGTCATCCTGTGGGTTGGCGACGGATTGCTGCTCTTTAGAGACCCCAGAATTCCTCCAAAACGCAAAGATCCACCTCGAAATCACTCGAGATGGATCCGCTGATACCCTATTCTATTGAAGCTTCCTCGTTCAGGGAGCCCCGATTCAGTTCACTTTTTCCTCCGCATCTTTATGGATGAGGTTTTTGCACCCTACGCCAATAACTAACGTCACAATGTTAGTCCTTTCTGAAAGAACTGGCACTTGGAGATCAGCTCCTTACATCAAATCCGTTTTCCCTCCGAGAGAGATGCCCTCCGCCTTATAGCGCGAAGCCTATTTTATCTCTCACTACTCTCGCGTCTCGATATGTCGGGAGAGGTGTAAGGGCAGACTTGGCCGAGAGCCGGCACATTGCCTTCTGTTTAATAAGCCTCATTTGCCTGATGAAAAAATGTAGCGTATACTTCCGGCCAATCAGGAGCAGGAGGGGCATCCTCACTCCCCCGGGGCAACTGCTGAGAATACCGACCGCTATTTGACCGTAGGGTTTGAACCGGAATTCCCCGCCACAATCAGCCAATCCTGCCAAAAACCATCAGGTGATCCAACGATGAGAGGGTTCAACGGCCGGTTGAGTTTATCTCAACGCGACCCTTCAACTGCCACAACAAGGTGACACGCCAAGTCCCGCTATCCCGGTTCTCCGGGCAGCCGGGCCGGGCGTGTTTTTGTTTGTGGCCACCTGACCTTCGTCATTGGTCGTTGGTCCTTCGTCGTTAGTCCTTATTCAGGAGAAGGAGGCGTTCATGCTACGCACAATCCAGGTTGTCATTCATTGTCTACTCATTGTCTCACTGGTCTTGACCTCAATGCCACTGCCGGCCCTGGCCAGGGTGGTGGAACACGCCGGCTACCAGGTCGAACCCACGGTTGAACCGGATCCCACCGAAGAACCGACCGCCGCCGCCACCACCGAAACGGCCCCGGCCACCGAGGAGCCAACCCCCACCGAGGTTCCCACCGCTACGGCCACCGAACCGCCTCCGGCGACCGAAACAGCCACCGCCGCGCCGACCGCCACAGCCGGGCCTACCGAACTTCCCCCGGAAACGGCCACGGCCACCATTACCCCCAGTTCCACCGAGATTCCCACCGCCATTCCCACCGAAACGGCCATCCTCACCCCGACGGCCACGGCCACGCTGACACCCACGGCCACCGCCACCCTGGTTCCCACCCCCACCGCCACTCCGACCGTGGCCGCCGCTCCCCCTGAGCTGAGTTTGAGCATGCACATCCAGCCGGCCTTTGTCCAGCCGGGGCAGGAAGTGACCGTGACCCTGACCCTATCCAACCCGGCCCAGGCGGCGGTAGCGGGCTTGGTCATCAGCGCCACCCTGCCGGTGGAGGTCAATTACGATACCGCGCTGGGGGCAGTGCTCCCCGGCTACAACCCCCTCTTGCGCTTGCTGCGCTGGCAGATCCCCCCGGAATTGGCCGGCCCAAAAAGTCTGGCCCTGGGCTACGTGGGCCGGATCGCGCCCGAGGCCGAAGCCAAGGCTCTGAACCTGGCCGCCGAGATCAGCGCGCCGCCCCTGGCCGGTTCAGGTTTTGCCCAGGCCAGCCTGATCATTGCCCCACCCCCACCCTTACCTACCCCGGAACCAATCCCAACTCGGGTTCCGGCCGGCCCACCGGCCCAGGTGTCCGTAGTGGTCGAACCGGCCCACCTGCCTGCCGGCCGACAAGCCACAGTGTTGGTGTATGTGGCCGATGCCGAGGGGCGGGCTGTGGCCGACGGCAGCCAGGTCAACCTGGCGGTTGAGGGCGGCACGCTGTCCGCGACCACCGCCGGCACGCAAGAGGGCCTGGCCCGCCTGACCCTGACCGCCGGGCGCCGGCCGGGCCAGGGACGATTGACCGCCCAGGTGGATCAGGTGAGCGGAGAGGCAGCGTTCACCATTGGCCGGGCCGGGCGGGTACGGGTTGGCCCGCAAAACGAGGCGCTGCCCTTTGATCCGGCGGCCCTGGCCCAACGGGCGCGCCACCGGCTGCAACCGGCCGGGGCCGGGCGCTGGCAGGTGGAAAACGAACGCTACCGCGCCGTCTGGGATGCGGCCGGCCTGGTTTTGGACCTGAAAGAAGATGACGGCCAGAGGCACGCAGCAGGCGAAGTGACCTTCTCTTTTCGCCTGCTGGACATCCGGGCCGGGGGCGAAGTACTCTACCGGCAGCGGGGCAACGGGGCGGCCCCTACGACGGCAGACAATGAAGCCCGCTACCGGCGCGGGCCGGGCCTGGTGGAGAGTTACCTGGCCCGGGACAAGGGCCTGCAGCAACTGTTCATCCTGGAAACTCCGCCCCAAACGGAGGGCGATCTGGTCATCCGGGGGCGTTTTGAAACCCCCTTGCAGCCCGAATTGCTCTCCTCGGAAGAAGGCCTCATTTTCCACCGGCCGGGCGAGCGGCGGGGGTTGAATGAAGGCGGCAGCGGGGTGCTGGCCTACAGCGGGGCCCTGGTGGAAGACGCCCGGGGCCGGACGACCTACGCCCAATTGGCCTTGCAGGGCCGGCAACTGACCCTGACCGTGCCGGACCACTGGCTGGCCGAGGCCGAATACCCGGTGGTGATAGACCCGATGCTGGGCGATCCTGCTTTGATTTCTGACCCGCGCGACACCCAGGGCGAGTTGGACGTGGCCTACAACCCGGACGAGGACGAATACCTGGTGGTGTGGAGCGGCTACGACACGGGCGGGGCCAGCGCGGACATCCAGGGACAGCGGGTGGCTGCCGACGGCAGCCTGGTGGGCGAGATGATCGTGATCGCCCAGGCCGAGGGCAACCAGGAACGCCCGGCCCTGGCCTACAACCCCGACGACCAGGAATACCTGGTGCTGTGGAGCGACTACCGGGCCGACCCGGACGGCGACGTGTACGGCCAGCGGGTGGCTGCCGGCGGCAGCCTGGTGGGGGCCAACTTCCCGGTGGGGGCCACCGAAGCGCTGCAAGACACGCCCGATATTGCCTACAACCCGGCTGATGAGGTGTACCTGGCCGTCTGGCGCGACCGGCGGGGGCCGGCCATTTACGTTTACGGCCAACTCATCTCGGCCGGCGGCGTACTTTTGGGCAGCAACTTTGCGGTGTATAACGAAACGGGCGATAACTACGACCCGCGGGTGGCCTACAACCCGGCGGCGGCGGAATTTCTGGTGGTCTGGTCGCGCTGGTGGGCCGACGTGTACGGCCAGCGGCTGGGGGGCAGCGGCCAATTGCTGGACAACCCCGGCACCCCGGGCGACGAGAGCCAGCCGGGGGTGGCCTTTGTGGTCAGCAATGCCGGCGGCAGCCAGGGTTTGCCGGTGGTGGCGGCCAACAGTGATACGGGCGCCTACCTGGTGGTGTGGCGCGATAACCGCGGCGACAGTGGGGACATTTATGGCCAACTGATCGGTTCAAGCGGAGCGCTGGTGGGCAGTGAAATAGTGGTCTCGGCGGTAGCGGCCACTTACCAGAGTTTCCCCGATGTGGCCTATGACCCGGTGAACCAGGTTTACCTGGCGACCTGGCGGGACGACCGTGGGGGGCAGCAAGATATTTATGGCCAGGTGATCACGACCAATGGGGGGCTGTCGGGCAACAACATTGGCCTCTATGTGGCCGGTTACACCCAGACCTACCCGGAGTTGGCGGCCAACACGGCCAGTGGCGGTTACCTGGCGGCCTGGGCGGATTGGCGAAATTACAGCCTCAATACTTATGGCCGGCTGGTCACTGGCAGTGGGGCCACCCCGGCAGACTCCTTTCCCATTGGGCCGGTGACCGGGTTGAAACAATATCCCTGGGTAGCCTTTAACGAGGCAACCAACGAGTACCTGCTGGTGTGGGAAGATTATCGCAACGGGGATGCCGACATCTACGGCCAGCGGTTAGGCGCAGACGGCGAACCGGCGGGTGACAACTTCCCCATTTCTGAGATCACGGCCGGCGGCGATCAGGCGCAACCCCGCGTGGCGGCGGCCGAGGCGGAAGGCTATCTGGTGATCTGGGAAGACCGGCGCAGCGACAGCGGCGGCGATATTTACGCCCAGCGCATCTCGGCTGAGGGCAGTGTGGCGGGCAGTAACTTTGTGGTAGCCGCCACCGGCGCGGGCCAGAGTTACCCGGATTTAGCCTACAACCCTGCTGACCAATACTATCTGGCGGTGTGGCGCGATAAGCGGGCTGACCCCTATGGCGATATTTATGGCCAACTGATCTCGGCCGGTGGGGTCCTGTCGGGCAGCAATTTCATTGTCAGCGCCTATAGCTCTCGCACCCAGGATTATCCGGCCGTCAGTTATAACCCGGTGGCCGGGCAATTCCTGGCAGTCTGGCGCCAATACCAATCCAGCGGCAACTACGATATTTACGGTCAGCAGGTTTCGGGCCAGGGCATACTAGCGGACAATCCCGGCACGCCGGCCGATGAGAGCAACCCGGCGATTTCCTGCCAACTCACCACTGCCGGGTTGGACCAGGAGTATGCCAGGCTGGCGGTTGACCCGGACAGCGGGTCCTATTTGGTAGTGTGGCGGGATGAACGTAATTACAGCAGCACCCATTACGACATTTACGGGCAACTGCTGACCGCCAGCGGGGTTCTGTTGGGCAGCAACCTGGCCTTGAGTACAGCCGGCGATTATCAGCACTCGCCCACGGTGGCCGCCTTGAGTAACGGGCAGGGTTTTTTGGCTACCTGGCCCGACCGGCGGCGCAGTTCCTGGTACGATCTGTACGGCCAGCGCATTGGTCTTGATGGAACGTTGTCAGGAGACAACCACCTGCTGGTTGAGGACGTGGGAGGGGTGGCCGGCCTGTCTCTGGCTGCCCGGCCTGATGCGCCGGAAGCGCTGGTGGCCTGGGAGTGGGACAACGAAATCTACGCCCAGCGCTACAGCGCGCTGGCCGCCGATTTCACCGGCGCGCCTCTCATCGGCTCGGCCCCGCTAACAGTCAGCTTCAGTAACCTGTCCACCCCCACCACCGAGATCACGGCTTATACCTGGGACTTTGGCGACGGCATCACCGGCACCGAGACCGCCCCCAGTCATACCTACAGCCAACCCGGTCTGTACACCGTCACCCTGACCGCGATTGGCCCGGCGGGGTCGAACACCAAAATCCGCCCGGCTTACATCACGGTCAACAATGCTTTCAGCCCGGAGAGTGACCTGCGCGGCTATTGGCGGTTGAACGAACCGGGCGGCCTGCGGCAGGACCGGTCCGGCTACGGCTACCACCTGACCCCGGTCAACGGGCCGGGCTGGGTTGAGGCCGGGGTTATTGGCAGCGCGGTGGATCTGGAAAAGGATGCGTCTCAATACCTGGTGGTCAGCGAGCCGCTACACAGCAGTTTGGGCATCAGCGGCAGTTTGACCCTGATGGGCTGGGTTAAACCGGAGAGCAGCAGCAGTAACTACCTGGCCCTGGCGGCCAAATACCAGTGGTACGACCGGGGCCAGCAGGAGAATGCGGGCTACCGGCTGGTGTTGAATGAGAACAACCGGCTGAATTTCATTGCTTCGCCGGACGGCACAGCCTCCAACCCGGCCTATGAACTGGCGGGCGCCACGACCCTACCCACCGGCCTTTGGGCGCACGTGGCCGCGGTGTTTGACGCCCAGGCGCGGGAACTGCGGTTGTACGTGAACGGGATGCCGGACGGCAGCAAGGCCGTGGCTTACGACCAACTGCACGTTTCTAGCGCGCCCTTTATGTTGGGGGCCAACCTGGACAGCGCCGGCAACCCGGCCCAGCACTTTGACGGCCAGTTGGACGAGTGGCGGGTATACGCCCGCGCCCTGGGCCAGGCCGAGATCCAACAGGTGATGGGTCTGCCGGGGACCAGTTTCACCGCTGCGCCCTCGCGAGGTTTTGCCCCGCTGGCCGTTACCTTCACCAACCTCTCGACCCACACCACCGGCTACGAGTGGGATTTTGGCGACGGCAGCCCGGCCAGCGCTGAGGAGAACCCGGCGCACACCTATAGCCGGCCGGGGGTGTACACCGTCACCCTGCAAGCTTCTGATGGCCTGGTGACCGACACTCTGACCCGGCCGGCGTACATTCACGCCACCACGCCCCAACAGGGTTTGCAGGGCTACTGGCGGCTGGATGAGACCGGCGGGACGCGGTTCGATAGCTCAACCAATGGCAATCACTTGACCGATTACAACACAGTTGGCTCGACCACCGGGCAAGTGGGTCTGGCGGCGGACTTTGAACGGGGTAACAGCGAGTACCTGGCCATTGACCATGCGGTGCAACAGGGATTGAACATCACCGGCAGCCTGACCCTGGCCGGCTGGGTGCAGGTTGAGAGTGGCAGCAGCGACTATATGCTCCTGGCCAACAAGTATGAATACGGCCTGAGCAACCGGGCCTATCGTTTCGGTTTGACCTACAATACGAACACGCTCTCCTTTGTTGTTTCTCCTGACGGCGAATATCAGAGCAACTACATTTTGAATGGGACAACCGCCCTGGCGGTGGGCAGTTGGCATTATGTGGCCGCCGTGTTTGACGCCGATAGCCGGACAATGCGCCTCTACCTGGACGGGGAGTTGGACGCCGGCCGGGCGGTCAACTTCAACACAATCTACGCCTCCACCGCGCCCTTCATCTTGGGAGCCAGCCTGAACAACGGCAGTGTGGTCCAGCACTTCGACGGTCTACTGGACGAGTGGCGGGTGTACGACCGCGCCCTGGGCCAGGCCGATATCGCCGTCCTGATGAGCCAGACCCGGGCCGGCTTTACAGCCACTCCCGGCCAGGGGTTTGCCCCGCTGGCGGTCACCTTCACCAATGTGTCAACCAACGCAACCGGCTATGAATGGGATTTTGGCGACGGCAGCCCGGCCAGCGCCGAGGCGAACCCGCACCATACCTACACCCAGCCGGGCCTTTACACCGTCACCCTGCAAGCTTCTGATGGCCTGGTGACCGACACCTTGACCCGGCCAGGTTACATCTGGGCGGCGACCCCAGGGCCGGGCTTGTCCATCAATTTCAACAACTACCCCATCGAGTCTTATGGCGGTACACAGGACGTAAACGGGGTGGCCACCGTGGGCAGCGATGGTTCCTGGTTACAGATTGGGGGTAACGGCTGGAAAAAGATCACCCTGCCGTACACGGTCACGCTTGACACGATGTTGTCTTTTGACTTCAAGAGCGAAGCGCAAGGGGAAATCCAAGGGATTGGTTTTGACACTGATGACAGTTTAAGCACTGATCGAACCTTCCAATTATACGGCACGCAAGCCTGGGGGCAGGCTGACTTTCAAGATTATGCCAGTGTGGCGCCAGGGTGGAAACACTACGACATTCCGGTGGGGCAGTACTATACCGGCCCGCAACAGTATCTCTTTTTCGTCAACGACCACGACGTTTCTAATCCAGATGCTGAAAGCCTGTTCTTCAATGTTAGTATTTACGAGCAGGGACCGCCAGCCGCCGCTTTCAGCGCTACCCCCTTGAATGGCGCGGCACCGCTAACCGTCACCTTCACCAATAACTCTACCAATGCCACCAGCTACGAGTGGAATTTTGGCGATGGTATTACCAGCACCCTGCCCAGCCCCACCCACACTTACCCTACGGCAGGCGTTTACACCGTCAGCCTGACCGCGACAGGGCCGGCCGGCTTTGATACCCTCACCCAAACCAACTACATTACTGTGACCAAAGCCTTTCAAGCCGACTTCTCTGCTTTCCCCCGCACCCAGGGCTGTTCAATTCTAAATAATTCCTTCGTAATTCAGAACCCTGTCGAGGTTCATGCAATTTTTGAACAGTTCCAGTTTAATG
>JAFGDY010000241.1 GCA_016931895.1 Anaerolineae bacterium | reverse complement strand
TATTTTCTTGGATTAACACTCATATAGATTTTCGCCTATTTGAAAAGTGTCAACTTAACTATTCGTAAGAGATGAACCATCCCCCAAAATGGAGGTTTAAACAATGAAAGAAACAACGGTCAATCACACTTTATTATTAGACATTAGAAAAATTGTTATTACCGGCATTCTGGCGGCTATTGCCATTTTGCTGGGCGTGACGCGCTGGGGTTTTATTCCCGTGCCCAATCTCTCGGGCAGTGCCACCATTATGCACGTGCCGGCCATCATTGGCGGGGTCATGGAGGGGCCGCTGGTCGGGTTGCTGGTTGGCCTTATTTTTGGCCTTTTTAGCTGGCTGCAAGCCCAGGTGCCTTTTTTTAAGGACCCCATTGTGGCGGTGTTGCCCCGCCTGTTCATTGGGGTCACTGCTTATTACAGCTACGCGCTCATCAAAAAACACAATGAATACCTGGCGCTGGTTATAGCCGGGGTGATTGGCACGCTGACCAATACTGTTTTGGTTTTGAGCTTACTTGTGCTGCGGGGCTACATGCCGGTTGAAGCCCTCATCCCCATCATTCCGCAAGCCCTTGCCGAGGTGGTGATTGCCGTGGTAATTACTGTGGCCGTAGTCACGGGCTGGAAACAGATTGGCCGGGGCAGCGGCAAATCTTCAATTTGATGGTCATTGGAAAGTGGAGATGCAACCATGTTATTCGCCATAGACATTGGCAATACCAACATTACCCTGGGCCTCTTTCAAAATAAAACCCTGGTCTACCATTGGCGCATCAAAACAGACCTTGACCGGATGGCGGATGAATACGGCTTTATGGTTGTTGGGCTGATGCGCCATCAAGAGGTGGATTTTAAACAAATTAAAGGAGTTGTGTTGGCCAGCGTGGTGCCGCCCATTACCCAACTTTTCATCAAAATGATCAAACGATTTTTTGACCAGACGCCCCTGGTGGTGGAAGCAGGCGTTAAAACCGGCATTCAAATCCGTTACGACAGCCCCCGCGACGTGGGAGCCGACCGCATTGTGGATGCCGCGGCCACCTATAAAATGTATGGCGGCCCGGCCTGCGTGGTTGATTTTGGCACCGCTACCACATTTGACGCTATTTCAGCCAGGGGGGAGTATTTGGGTGGAGCGATTGCTCCAGGCATTGGCATTGCCGCCGAGGCGCTCTTTAGCCGCACCTCAAAATTGCCCCGGGTGGACCTGGCGCGCCCCCCGCGCGCGGTGGGGACCAATACGGTTTATGCCATGCAAAGCGGCTTGATCTTTGGTTACGTGGGGTTGGTGGAAGGGATGGTGGCTCGTTTCCGGGCCGAATTGGGCGAAACGATGCGCGTCATCGGCACGGGGGGGCTGGCCGAAACCATTGCTCAGGAAACTAACGTGATTGAGGTGGTCAATCCCTGGCTAACCCTGCAAGGCTTGCAGATAATTTGGGAGATGAATCAAGGGTAGTGGATTTAGAAATTAGAAGTGGCGAGCTGATTGATATTCACTCAAAATTTCTCATTTCTAATTCCGGGTCAACCGGGTTAGGAAATAGTTATGGCAACAATCAAAGTATTGGAAAATAAGCACATTGTGTTGGGCGTTACCGGGGGAATTGCCGTTTACAAAACGGCCATGCTTTGCAGCCGATTGGTGCAAGCCGGGGCCGTGGTAGACGTGGTGATGACGCAAGCGGCGCGAGAATTTGTCACGCCCCTCACCTTCCAGGCCCTCACCCACCGGCCTATTTATACCGATATGTTTAACCTGGCCGCCAGGCAAAACGTTATCCACGTTTCCCTGGCCAATGCCGCCGACTTGCTGCTCATTGCTCCGGCCACGGCCAACACCATGGCCAAGCTGGCCAACGGCCTGGCCGACAATCTGCTTACTGCGGTGGCTCTGGCTACGCCGGCCCCGCTCCTGCTGGCCCCGGCCATGGAAAGCGATATGTGGCGGCATCCGGCTACCCAGGCCAATATGGAAAAACTGCGCGGTTGGGGCGTTAATGTAATTGGCCCGGCTGAAGGACGGCTGGCTTCCGGGGGTAGGGGGCCGGGCCGGATGGTTGAGCCGGAAGAAATTATGGGCATGGCCCGGGCGGTGCTGGGCCGCCAGGGCGACCTGGCCGGGCAGCGGGTGGTGGTGACGGCCGGGGGAACGCGGGAAACCATTGACCCGGTCCGTTTTGTCGGCAATCATTCCAGCGGCAAAATGGGTTACGCCGTAGCCGAAGTGGCCCGCGACCGGGGGGCCATTGTTACGCTTATCACCACCGCCAATCGCCCCCGCCCTTTTGGGGTGGAGGTCATCCAGCTTGATTCAGCCGAACAAATGTTGGCGGCGGTATTGGACGCCGCTCGTCAGGCTGATGTGCTGGTGATGGCCGCGGCCGTGGCCGATTTTCGGCCAAAAACCAGGGCCGGGCAAAAGATAAAAAAGAAAACCGCCGGCCCGGAATTGAGCCTGGAAATGGTCCAAACCGCCGACATTTTGGCCGAAGTGGCTCAACAAAAATCGGCCGGGCATGGCCCCCGGCTGACTATCGGTTTTGCCGCCGAAACAGAGGATTTGCTGGCCAACGCCAAAAACAAACTGGCAGCGAAAAAGCTGGATTTAATGGTGGCCAACGACGTTAGCGCAACCGACGCCGGTTTTGCCGCAGATACCAACCGGGTTACGCTACTGAGCGCCGATGGCACAATTAAGGAATTGCCCTTGTTGAGCAAAGTGGAGGTAGCGGAGAAAATTTTTGATGCGGTGCAACATCTAAAACAAAACGTCTAAAAGATGGTCAGCCTATCAGGGCCAAGCATAATTCAAAACAAACTGGCGGCGTTGCTGTAACCCATTTCATCCATAGCCGCCATCATATCGCGCATGCCGGAGAGATGTTCCTGTAAATTTTCGTCCAGGCGGTGGAGACGATTTTCATTAAAATCACCCCTGGCCACAATGAGCAACATCTCGGCATGGGTGGTGCCCAGGTCGCTGGCGATTTTGTGGATTTTTAATTCGGCCTGGGTTTGAAAAGCGCGCAACTCTTTGAGCACGGCCAGGTGTTGTTTTTTGCTTTCCAATAATCGGCGCAGGTGAGGCGTCTCACCCGGGCTGGCGGTGAGCAATTGTCGCCGCAACACTTCAATATCAAATTTGGTTTGGTGCAATTCGCGGGTCAAGTTACGCTGATTGTACAATTTCTCCAGGGCCTGTTCCAACTTGTTCAAACTGGCCAACCAATCGTCAACCGGCCGGATGGTGAGATTGAGCCGGTCACGCATGGGGCCGGGCGGATATTGCTGCGCTACTTGCATGATGGCCCGGCCATAAGCCCGCGACTCTTTCAACGACCGGCCTACCGAGCGGGGCAAGGACGACATTCTGAACGCCCCAAATAACTTGACCATCCCCTTGACTAAAACGTAAGTCAAGACTCCTATTCCCACCACAGCTACTAACACAACGACAATAAATATCAAAAACAGAGGAGGCATTATCTTAAACCTTTCCGCAGCAAAATATCGCCCGCAACCAATATAATGATTATAGCACAACAAAAGGCGATAGAGAAAGACGAGATTTTTTGGGAGTGTATTTTAGTTTAGCAACGGACACGCCACTATTACCGAGGTTTTAGCATACTATTCTATACGATATAAACGCTCAAAAGTTGCGGGATGACTGCGACGGGTAGTAGGGCCAACGGTCGGTTGATAAAACGGTCCAAATGCCTAAATGTCGGACTTGTGAAAAGATAAATTTTGGCTTACAATGGCAAGCATGAAACACAGTACAAGACAGGTTGCCACCACATTTTTTATTTTACTTCTGGCTGCGCCGATTGTTTTGTTTTGGCCCGCTATCATTAGTGGACTTGAGGGTTACATTCCAACGGCTTCTGCGCAGGAACCGCCGGATAACGATTTTTCCCTGTTTTCAATCAGCGATGAAACTTGGGCCGCCCTCGGTTTGTCCAGCGAAATTATTGAGGCGTCAAACGCTTCCTTCAACCTGGAGACGGTAAAAAGAACAAACACCCTTTCTGTAGCTTCCGGCAGCGCCATTACCTTCACAATTGCCATTACCAATCATGGCCCTGATGCGGCCCAATATGTTTTCTTCAGGGATGACTGGCCTGATGAAATGCAAAATGTGGCCTTTTTGTTCAACAGGGCCGTCATCTCTGATGGGTTGGCCAAACCCACCTGGGTAATTACTGAACCAATCCCAAAGGACCAGGCCGCCTTTGTCACCGTCACCGGAATTCTGACTTCCGCTCCCAACGTCACCGTAAAAAATCAGGTCACAGCGGCCTCAGCCGGAGAGACTTCCCCTGCCAACAATACCTCGGAGGTGAGCGTATATATTGCCGGCCATTCACCCATACGCCCACTTTATCTGCCCGCCATCTTCAAAAGCCCGCCCAAAGTACTATTATTTTCCGATGGCTTCTCCAACAACTCAAACGGTTGGACCACGACGGATGATTCTAACTGCGACAGAGGATTCCAGGACAACGAATATCGAATGAAGGTTGACGCTGATAAGAGCTGTTTTACCCCTGCGCCGAGCAAAGCCGAATATACTTATGGAGAGTTCCAGGTATCGGCCCGGGTGAGTGACGGCGATGGCGAATTTGCCTATGGTCTTTATATCAATGGGTCGGGCGAAGATTATTACTATCTTTTCAGAGTAAAACCTGATGATGAATGTGGCTGGTTGTTAACCCGGCGCAAGGACGGTTCCTCCACCACCCTGGCCAGCAGCGGCTGTGTTTCCGCCATCAATAGGGGCGCCACCAAAAACAACCTCATCATCAAACACCGTAACGATGGCGTAATTACGCTTTACATCAACGGAACGCAAGTATATTCCATCAACGACGGCAACTCCTTGACCGGCGTGGGCACAGGTTTATACGCTGAAGCAGACAACGATAAAGATATTACTGTCCGGTTTGATGATTTTAGGGTTTATACCATCCCTTAAAAGGACCTGCCCAAGCACACTCAGTTTTTACCGGGGCAGGTCTAAAACCTGCCCTTATCTTTTCCCAAATCAGAGCCAGCATTCTCTTCCCTGGCTACCCGAATGCCTTCCTGTATATCTACCCGGCTCAACAGAAAACCACCCATAATAAAAAACACCACCAGGGCCACAATACTCAAACGGCTGGAACCGGCCATTTGACCGATAACGGCAAATAAAAACGGCCCAATGATTCCGGCGGTACGAGAACTCATCTCGTAAAAGCCAAAAAACTCGGCCATCTTGGCCTTGGGCGACATCGCGCCAAAGAGGGAACGGCTTAACGCCTGCGAGCCGCCCTGCACCGTACCTACCATAAAGGCCAGCAGCCAAAAATGCCAGGCCACCGACATAAAATAACCGGCCATAGAGATAAGGGTATAAACGGTTAAGCCCAGGTAAATGCTTGATTTGGCGCCTATTCGTTTGGCCAGCCGGCCAAAGCCAAAGGCAAAGGGAATGCCCACAAACTGAGTCATCAATAACGCGCCAATCAGGTCTGTCTGGCCAATGCCTATCTCGGCGCCGTAGATGGTGGCCATTTTGATAATCGTGCCAATCCCATCATTGTAAGCCCAAAAAGCCACTAAAAAAAGAAACAACTGCTTGTAGTGTCGAATTTGATTGAAAGTGCGCCACACCCGCCGGAATCCAGCCAACACCGGATTGATAGATTCTGACTCCTCTCTGGTGGCCGGTGGTTCTTTAATGTTAAAAACAAGTGGAAGGGTAAAAATTCCCCACCACACCGCCACACTCACAAACGAGAGCCGGGCCGCTAAAGTTTTATCGGCCATAAACTGAATCATCAAAACGTTAATGGCCAATAAGAGACCGCCGCCCAAATAACCAAAGGCATAGCCCCGCGTAGAAACCTCATCAATATCCTCCGGCCGGGCCACGTGCGGCAGTAGGGAATTATAGAATAAGTCGGCGGCAGCAAAGGCGATGTTGCCAAAGATAAAAAAGAGCGAGGCCATTAACCAGTCGCCGGTAGTCACAAAATAGAGCAAAGCGGAAAACAGCACCCCCATTGCGGCAAAAGCCATCAAGAACCGCTTTTTCATACCAGAAAAATCGGCAATAGCCCCCAAAATTGGGGCCAACAAGGCAGTAATAAGCAGAGCGATACTGGTAGTATACCCCCAGTAGACTGTGGCCAAATTCCCCGGCAAATCAACTCCGGCCACGCTACTATAATACACCGGCAGCACGGTGGCCATGATAGTGGTAACAAAGGCCGAGTTAGCCCAATCATACATAGCCCATGAATTGATGATTTTGCGATATGCTTTTTCCGTTTCGCCGGCAATTGTATCTGTAATGCTGTTCATATTTTCCCCTTGTGATCATTTGTCTGGCAACATTCACTTTGCCAGCCAGGATTATACCACGTGACGCCGAATGGGAAATATGGAGGATGTGATTTGGGAAAAGAAAAATCGCCAGAGCGCTTTATCATATAAAAATAGCGCCCTGGCGATTGATTTCCAGGTGATGGCTCAAACTATTCGGGGGATACAGCGCAACGGAAGCCTACGTTGGTGTAGAATATAAAGTCACCGTCCAAACGTGATAGGCAGTGAACAATGTTAGCATCATTCACCCACGAAGCGCCTCGCAACACCCGAAATCCCATCGCCTCACGGCTTTCACGCCCATCGTCAGGGTTGTAGGGGTAAGGCCAGTAAAGGCTGTTGGTCCATTCCCACACATTACCCACCATATCAACCAATCCTTCTGGCGTGTCTCCTTGAGGCGAGAAATGACCAATAGGGCTAGTACCGCCCAGGCCACTTTCTTTACAGTTGCAACAATACCCCGGCTCAAATTCATTTCCCCAGGGATATCGCCGGCCGCTCAACCCGCGCGCCGCACATTCCCATTCGGCCTCAGTAGGCAGGCGTTTGTGCGCCCAAGCTGCATAAGCCATGGCGTCCTCCCAGGTCACCAATACGACAGGATGATGGGCTTTGCCTTCGGGATACATTCGAGTTTCGGGGTCCCAATTATAGCCTTGGGTATCGCACCAACTAACGTCGTAATTGGGCACAGGGTGGCCGGTGGCCTCGACAAATTGCCTGTATTCAGCATTTGTTACCGGCCAGGCGTCAATATAAAAGCTGGCCACTTCCACCTGGTGTTCAGGCCGATAATTGGGATTACCCTCGCTGCTGCCCATAATGCAGACGCCACCCTCGATAAACACCATATCCTTTCCATCGTCGGGCCAGACAATAATAGAAGCGGCTGGGGTGTCGGATGAAATTATCGGATCCTCAATCATACTTACTTCTCCTTCCACTTGCCATTTGCTTCAGGCATATTTGTTTCAACTAAGCCAAACTCCAAAAAGTCTCAAAAATTTCAAGAGGCTACAAAAACAAACACTATTCCCCAAAACAACTTGGGGTGGATATTCCCAAGCGTACTTTGAGACATTGTTTGAACAAAATAGCACGCTAACCCTTGCGATAACTTTCTATAAATCCACATCGTAGGCCAGCACACAACCACCTAACCAAATATGATCGCCGGGCTTAAGTTGGACCGCTTGCCCCAGCAATAACATTTTGCCATTTACGCGCGTGCCCAGGCCACTGCCTGAATCTTCTATATACGGCATGCGCTGACGCCAGGTAATAATGGCATGGTGACGCGAGACCCGCTTGGCTATCTCGCCATCCTGGCTGAGATCAATATCAGGCATAACATTGACATAGGTATCAGCCCGTCCAATAGAAAGCTCATTGGGGGGAGCAATAGTGATGCGGCGACCCGTAGGAGTTACAATAATCCTGTGCCGCACCTGGTCACTGGGTGATATAATCAACATGTGGCTGGGTATTGCATCGTAGCGCAGTTCAACTTTACCCAGGATGATCCGGTCGCCTGACTGTAATTGATGCCGGAGGCCAAATTCAAGTCGTTTACCGTTCAGCAATACCCCCTGGCGGCTACCAAGGTCTTCGATGGTATGGTATCCCTCCGCGCCAGCAATTCTGGCATGTCGCCGGGACACAGCACCTACGCCCTCATCTTCGTAACTAAAATCAATATCTGGAGGCACGCCAATATTTGGATCAAAACGCCCCAAGATCAATTCACCATTGGTGGGCAAAACAATATGCCGGCCATCACTTTTAACAGTAAGCCAATGAGGCCGGGCCGGTTCAGACCTTTGCGGTCTCTTTGGAGTTGACCCCAACGACTCGGCTGGAACAGTAACAGTTGAGGACGATTCTGACAACCCAGATACATCTCCTGCCACATTGGCCCCAGAAAATGACCCTGACCTGGCTTGAGGAGAAGAGGGTGGATTGAGTTTAGGGGAAGCAGACGATGATAAGGGCCTCAGTTTAGGCCGAACCGAGGAGGTAAGTGGTTTAAGTTTGGGACGCTTGGACCTGGTTTGGGGAGAAACAGGACGTAAATAATCTGGCGACTGTTTTGGCCGTGAAGCAGCCTCCTTTTCCTCGTCTTCCCTGGTTTCACGCGCCTCACGCAAACGACGGCTCAACAACGACCCTTCGGCAGCTTGCCTGGCTCGCTCTTCTTCGGCCTTAACCAGTAGGCAACTTCTTTGCAAACGATCCCACGCTGTTAGCGTATCGGTCCGAGCGTCAAAAGCATGGCGGATCATGCTTTTAACGCTGGGGGAATTATCACTCTCGTCAATACAACGATTTCGAATGGGGCATTTGCGACAATTATATTTGTACATCGCCCCTATAGTTTCCTCTCCCAATTAATGGTCTGACTAAATCAGTATACTGAATTGGCCCGCAAAATGTCAATGGGATTATTATACCCGTTTTGAGGTCTGAATTCAAAGCCCCCCACAATTTTAAGCGCATTTAGGCTATGAATAATCGTCCAAACATACCCTTCGCAAGAATAACCGCTGCTTGACATATCTGGGCGCATTTGCTATACTTGGCAAAATTTTTTGTTCGGGATTTCACGGCTAAAAGCTATCTGGCTCAAGAACATCCTGATGGATTCAGCTTTTTTGGAAAAAGGTAGTAAAGAAGTAAGGTACTTGCTGCACCTGTATCTATCTTCACGTTGCTGATCACGGCAACAGGTTGTGAGGCGTCTGGTGGCGAGCCGGCGTGTGCTATCATAACATCTGCAAGCCAGGCCCTCGAGCGCTCCCCACTGAGATGGTCCTCGCAACAGTTACATTCAAGCTAAGGGTTTGAAAGCAAATAACTTTGACCTGGCCGGGGATACAAATCCTTAAGTTATTAAGTCCTTAGCCCTCATCCCTCTCATTTGCCTCCAATGTTGCAGGCACAATAAAAACGGACAAAATTCTGGTAAACTCTGTCCGTGATCAATAACATTAGATTTTTGGCGAGTTCTTTTGCCAAAGGTAATGGTAGTTTTCTTGAGGGTAGAAATCAACAATACGTTAAACATCTTGAAGCAATACAATACCAATTTTAGCGAAAGGGGGGATAGCCCATCAGACTGAATGATACCGAAATTAATAAAAATATTTCGAGTAGTAGGTGTTTCAATTAATTCAAATAATATAAAGGAGAAAAGAGGTCCTAAATAATGAGTAAAAAACTATTTAGTCTGTTCTTATTAGTGTTGGTTTTAGCTCTACTGCCGGCTACTGTAGCCGCCCAGGGCGAGGGGTCAACCTATACCGTTCAGGCGGATGACTGGTTGTCAAAGCTGGCCGAAAAAGAGTATGGCGACATCTTGGCCTACCCGGCCATCGTCTACTATACCAATCAAATGGCCAAAACCGACAGCAGCCTCACCAAGGTAACCGACCCCAACAGCATTGAAGTAGGCGACGTACTCTACCTGCCCTCTGCTGAAGAAGCCGCCGCTTATCTGGCTGGCGAGCGCGTTGGCCCGGCCAAGGGCGACGCCGCTCCGGCCGACGAATGGGGAGTGGTAGAGATTGCTCCTGGCGCTCCAATTCGGTTGGGTTTTGCGGCTGCCCTGAGTGGCGCAGGCGTTGACATCTTGGGCATTGACGAGCAGCGCGGCGCGCAATTAGCTGTAGCCGACCGCCCCAACGTAGCCGGGCACCCGGTTGAGCTGGTCATTGAAGACTCCCTCTGCTCCGGCGAGGGTGGCACCGCTGTGGCCAATAAATTTGTGGCCGATCCCACTATTGTGGCTGTAGTGGGCCATATGTGCTCCAGCTCCTGTATTCCCGCCTCCGATATTTACGAGGGCGCAAACTATACTATGCTCTCTCCCAGTTGCACGGCAGTTGCTTTCACCGCCCGCAGCCTGGCGTCAGCCAACCGCGTTTGCTGGAGCGACGCCATTCAGGGGCCGGCGGCGGCTGGTTTTGCCTACAACACCCTGGGCGCTCGCAAAATGGCCACCATCCACGACGGCAGCCCCTACGGCGAAGGTCTGGTTAACGAAACTGCGGCGGCCTTTAAGGCTTTAGGCGGTGAAGTGGTAGCCCAAGAAGCTGTGGCCGTGGGCGATACCGATATGCGCCCGGTGCTGACCAAGATTGGCGCGGAAAGCCCCGACATCATCTACTTTGGCGGTTTCGTGGCCGAAGGCGCTTTCCTGGCCAGCCAGCGCTTTGACGTTGGTTTAGGCGACGTTATCTTTATGGGCGCCGATGGGATCAAGGCCGACGATTACATCAAGGCTGCCGGCGACGCCGCCGAAGGCAGCTACGCCAGCGCCGCCGACCTGGGCGCCGCCGGGCCTGGCCTGAGTGCTTTCTTTACCAAGTATGAAGCCGCCTACGGCGAGGAACCACCCGCGCCGTTCCATGCCCACGCTTATGATGCTGTAAATGTTTACCTGGACGCCATCTATGCTTCGGCGGTTGAAGGGCCAGACGGCACGCTATGGATTGGCCGCAAGGCCCTCAACGATGCCGTCCGCGCCACCAGTGGTCTCCAGGGTCTCTCCGGCGTGCTCACCTGTAATGCCAAGGGTGACTGCGGGACCGGGACCGTAGCCGTATCCGAAGTTAAAAACGGCGAATTTGTCACGGTTGAATAATCATCAGTAATCCAAAGGGGCAATGAACATTGCCCCTTACTCATCTCAAGGTAGTTGATTATTCAGACGATGAGGCGGGCGAGTCAATCGCCTGCCTCATCTTGCATATTCCAAATCAAGGATAACTTTATGGCAGCAGTAAGTAGATTCCGTTCGCGCACTTCAGCAAAACCGCAAATATCGGGGAGCAAAATAACCTTGTGGGTAACTGCCGTGTTAGTCATTGGATTTATTGTCTGGCGTTTAACCGGCACCCTGGCCCAGGCCAAGTATGGTCCCGATGTTTGGATTTTACAAACCGTTAATGGGACGGTCCAAGGGTCAATGTATGCCCTCATCGCGCTGGGCTACACGCTGGTCTACGGCATTCTCTTTATGATCAATTTTGCCCACGGTGAAATTTTTATGATTGGGGCAATGGCCGGCTATTTTACCCTGACCGGATTTGATGAATCTGGCATTTTAGACACAAACCCTGTCCTGGCTGTGCTGGTCACTTTTGCCGTAGGCATGTTGACTCCATTAATCTCCGGCATTTTTCTGGAACGATTGGCCTACCGGCCTCTGCGTCGCGCCCCTCGCCTGGTACCGCTGATTAGCGCCATCGGCGCGTCATTCTTTTTACAACAGGCCGCCCGGCTGCTGTTTGGGATTCGGATGAAAATCTATCCCACGGTTGACTTTTTGTCGGGAGCCTGGGTGTTTTCCGTCGGCGGCAAAGACGTACGCATTCAACAACTGGGAGTGGCTATTTTTGTCGTCACTGTCCTGTTGATGATTGGCCTTTACCTCCTGGTCCAACGCTCAAAAATAGGCAAAGCCATGCGGGCCGTGGCCGAAGACAAAGATACCGCCGCTCTCATGGGCATTGACGTGAACTATGTGATTATGATGACCTTTGCCATTGGTTCAGCCCTGGCCGGCGCGGCCGGGGTGATGTGGGGTCTCTGGTACAAACAGGTCACCCACACGGTTGGCTTTATGCCCGGTCTCAAAGCCTTTACGGCCGCAGTGTTGGGCGGCATTGGCAATATACCCGGTGCAATGTTGGGCGGCTTCTTCCTGGGCCTGGTTGAATCGTTGGCCCCTACCGCCCTGGATTTGAACACCCAGTTAAAAGACGTGATTGCCTTTGGCCTGCTGGTCATTGTGCTTATCTTCCGCCCCTCCGGCTTGTTGGGCGAAGTGCTATCAGAAAAGAAAGCGTAGGAGGGATATGTCTATGAAATCAGCATTTCCTTTCCCAATTGGCCTGCGCAATGGCTTGATTATGGGCGTGGTTTCCATTTTTATTGCCCTCATTGGTATGCTGCAAGCCTTCTCCGCCCGCGCCCTGGCAGGTAATGTCACCCTGACCAACATTATTATCATCTTACTGGGGGTGTTAACCGGCTATTTTGCCATCCGCAAAATGGAAGGTAGTACCTCGATTGGCCAGAGAATTTTGGCCGGGCTAACGGCCGGAGTGGTAAACGGCGCAATGCTGGCTATTTTGATGCTCATCATTAGCACCGTTGATTTGAGAGACATTTTGGTCAATGCTACACCCGAACTGGTGAACATACTTATGTTTGGCCAAAATTTCTATGTATATGAGAGCGCTATCATTCTGGTGGTGCTGTTTGGGATTTTGGGACTGGTAGCCGTTTTATTGGAACTTTTACCTGGACGGTTACGCCGCGCTATTTTATGGGGTTTGGCCATTGTGGCCCTATTTGGCCTGTTCTGGGAAGTATTAACCGGCCTGGCCCTGACCCGCCTCCTTCTTGATTGGATAGGTTGGCAATTGGGACGCACCCTTTCGTGGACGGCCGCGATTGTTATTTTTGTAATTTCCGGGTTGATTACCTACTTTCGGCCCAATATTGACCAGACCTTGGGCGGTCGCTACCACCGCATGCCGGTCGCCGGGCAAACCTCGCTCAGATGGATTGGGTTTGGTTTACTGACCCTGGCCTTACTGGTATTGCCGGCTGCCGTCGGCCAATTCTGGTCGCAAACTTTAACCACCATTGGCCTGTTCGCGCTGATGGGCCTGGGCCTGAATATTGTGGTTGGCCTGGCCGGACTGCTGGACCTGGGCTATGTGGCCTTTTATGCCATTGGCGCATATACCATGGCCCTGCTCACCTCGCCCGCCTCTTCGATGGCCAGTAACGGCAACCCGGCGATGTCGTTTTGGATAGCCCTGCCCATCTCGCTGATTGTCGCGGCCTTTTCCGGTATTTTACTGGGTATTCCAGTGTTGCGGTTGCGGGGCGACTACCTGGCTATTGTCACTCTGGGCTTTGGCGAAATCATCCGGGTGCTGGCCCTGTCAGACCTGCTCAAACCCTGGATTGGGGGGCCGCAAGGTATTCTGGAAACGCCTGCCCCGCAGCTTTTTGACCTCAGTTTAAAAGACCCGCGCCTGCTCTACTATCTACTGCTGGCGGCTTGTTTGCTGGGCGTTTTTGTGTCAATCCGCTTGAACTTCTCCCGCATTGGCCGAGCTTGGATTGCCATGCGCGAGGACGAAGACGTGGCCCAGGCCATGGGCATTAACCTGGTGGCGGCCAAGCTAATGGCCTTTTCCATTGGCGCGGCGCTGGCCGGGATTGGCGGAGCCATTTTTGCCTCGCGGCAGGGGGCTATCTTCCCCTCCGACTTTACCCTGTTCATTTCCATTAACGTGCTGTGTCTCATCATCATCGGTGGGATCGGTAGTATTCCGGGTACCATCGTCGGCGCGCTCTTTCTGGTTGGTTTGCCGGAGGTGCTGCGGGAAGTGGACGAATTCCGAATTCTGGCCTATGGTTTTGGCTTGGTGATTATGATGATTGTTAAACCGGAAGGGCTGCTGCCTTCGGCCCGCCGCCGGATGGAATTACACGAACACGAGGCAGGGGGGATGGCCGGTACGCCAACCCCCATTTCAGAAGTTGGAGGTAAAGCATGACAATCCTCGAAGGAAAAGCTGTAACCAAACGATTCGGGGGACTGGTGGCGGTCAATAAAATTGACCTGGTGCTGGAAAAAGGGATGATTGCCAGCATTATTGGCCCCAACGGGGCCGGTAAAACCACTTTCTTCAACTGTATCACCGGCTTCTACGTGCCCGAAGAAGGAGAAATCATCTTTGATGGTACGCCTCTCATTGGCCACCGCCCCGATCAAATTACTGCGCTGGGCATTGGCCGAACTTACCAGAATATTCGACTCTTCAACAGCATGACGGCTTTGGAGAATATCCTGGTTGGCATGCACTGTCGTCTCAAAACCGGTATTCCGGGCGCTATTTTGCGCGATCCACGGACCATCGCCGAGGAACGAGAGGCGGTCAAAAAGGGGACTGAACTGTTGAGGCTGGTTGAATTACGCGCCCAGGGTGATGAACTGGCCCGCAACCTGCCCTATGGCGCCCAACGCCGCCTGGAAATTGCTCGCGCCCTGGCCAGCGACCCCAAGCTGCTGCTGCTCGACGAACCGACCGCCGGGATGAACCCCAGCGAAACCACGGCTTTGACCAAATTCATTGACCGCATTCGCACCGAATTGGGGCTGACCATTTTGCTAATTGAGCACGACATGCGGGTAGTGATGAGTATCTCCGATCAGGTGACGGTGCTGGACTACGGCCTAAAAATTGCCGAAGGCACCCCTGCCGAGGTGCAAAACAATCCCCGGGTCATTGAAGCTTATCTTGGTCGCGGAGGTAATGGCTATGGCCATGCTTGAAGTCAACAATATCTACACCTACTACGGCAACATTCAAGCCCTCAAGGGCGTTTCCCTTTCTGTAGACAAGGGTGAAATTGTGACGCTCATCGGCGCAAACGGCGCTGGCAAGAGCACCACGCTCAACACCATTTCGGGCATCTCGAAGCCGCGTGAAGGCGACATTCGCCTGGAAGATGAACTACTCAACGAATTGCCCCCCCACCACATCGTTGCCTTGGGTATCTCTCAGGCCCCAGAGGGACGCAAAATATTCGCCCGGTTAACGGTCCGCGAGAATCTGGAAATGGGCGCGTTTGCGCGTAAAGATAAACAAGGCATCCAGGAGGATTTTGAGCGCGTTTTTGAACTCTTCCCCCGGCTCAAGGAACGCATCAGGCAGGTTGGCGGCACGCTTTCCGGCGGCGAGCAGCAAATGCTGGCCATTGGCCGGGCCATGATGGCCCGGCCCAAGCTGCTACTGCTCGATGAACCTTCAATGGGATTGGCTCCTATCCTGGTTGAAGAAATCTTCAGAATTGTCCAGGATATTAACCAACAAGGCACCACCGTTTTGTTAGTTGAACAAAACGCCAATATGGCGCTACAAGTGGCCAATAGGGGCTATGTGCTGGAAACCGGCGTGGTCGCCCTGGAAGGAACAGCAGCCGAACTGCGTGAGAACCCGCAGATCAAAGCCATCTACCTGGGCGAAGGTGAAATAGAAGAAGAGATCACTTCTTTGAAACAATCAGGATCACCAAAAAATTGAATCTGAAACAAAACAGGTGCAACTGATAAATAAATACCCGAAGGGCTGCCAAATTATCTCTCGCCGGCAGCCCTTCGGGTATTGTTTATTTACTGGCTTTACTCAAGCCTGAAATCCTCCAAGTGAACGATATTTAACTCCGTCTGACCCACGTCGCGTTCGGTATTTTCCAGACGAATGAAAACGGTGATGGCGTTGGTTCGGGCCACGGTTCGCACCACCGGATAGCGCCACTCGTTGTCCTTACCGTCTCCTTCACCCCAGATGACGCTTGGTCTATTCCATTCGCGGTTGCCGGTAGGGTCAAGACCAATGGTTTTGAAAATTTTGCCATCGGCTCGCTCGCCGCTGGTGCCTTTGTAAAATGAAACGATACTGCCGCGAAAGGTGTATTCTCGCCCCTCCTGGGCGGCCACTGTTTGGAAAAACACCAGATCAAAGCCATAGCGGGAGGCCACCACCTGCGAGTGTTTGCCATGGATATGATAATCCAGGCCGCCGCCGCCAAAATACTTTTGGGTGAACCGGCCAAATGTGCCGCTATCCATCAGGTGAACCCGACTTTTTACCTCTGAAATGAGTTGCAGGGTCCAATGAGCGCCATATTGCTCAGAAAATTGAGGCTCTTTCCAAACTTTGGCTTCCCCGTCACGAACGTAGGGCTGGTAATCATCAAAGCTCCCGTTAAGCAACGTAGGATTGATGGGACCGGTGGGTTGGGGTGAAGGGGGAGGAGCGGGTGTTGGCGTTGGCGCAGGCGTAGGGCTAACCGCTACAAAATTAGCCCACGGGCCAAAAATGTCGGGGATTCTGGCCGCCAGGTTCAAGTCGCCGCCAATCCTGATTTTACCCTGACGGTAGGCCTGATTGGTATCAAGCTGTCCCTGCGCCAGCTTGATAAAATCGGTCCCACTCATGCCAATCGCCACCGACGGCAAGGGCGTACTCCCTTCAGCCACAGAGCAGGTACGATTGGCCACAAAAACCGTCCAGGTACCGCTGCCAACGCCGGTCAACTGAAATTGATAGGTGGCTTGCAGAGTCCCGGCCCGGTCCGGCCTAAAGCCTTTAGGCATCGCCCGCACATAATCAGACAAAGTTGGTTGGGCAGGAGACGGCACGGGTTCAGGTGGAGGTGGAATAGGCTGAGGTGATGGCGGGACAGGTTCGGGGGGAGTAGGGGGAGCAGGAGGAGACGGGGATGGCGTTGGTGTAGGTGTAGGTGGTGTTGGGCTGGCGGCAGCAATTTGAGGAATCACCAAAACCTGGCCTACCCAAATCCGGCCCGTATGGTCAATATTGTTGGCATTTTGAATAAGCGGATATTTGTAAGGGTCGCCGTATACTCTCCGCGCAATCTGGGCCAGAGTATCGCCGGCTTGCACAGTATAAGTGGTCAATTTCCCGGCTTCGCCCCGGGCATAAGCCGTGATAAGTTCCTCCAGAATTTGCCCTACCAGTTTGCCTTCACCTTGCCCTCGTTCGAGCATGGCTTGATAAGTAGCGTCATCCACCTCAATTTGAAACTTTCTGACAGTCATCCGGCTGTTCCTCCTCTGCCTGCTAAAAGAATGATGATAAAGTTTTTCATTTATCCGGGAGAACTCTGGGGAAACTCGTGGGACTCTTATGAGTTCTTCCGTATTTCTAAACAAAAATTCTTTAACCTTCCATCCCAAAACCATTTTAACGCTTCTGTGGTCTTTTGCAAGTTAGCGTCCGCAAATCCTTCATTGACAAAGATTATGACAAATAGTACAATACTTCGCCAGTAAACTTTTTATTTGAACTCCCGGCGAAATTAGAACAATAACCAATGCCAAACGCTTATGAAAGCACACCTCAAACCATCATATTATCTCTTTCTCCTATTCCCATTGCTCCTTGCTCTACTGGTTGGCTGCGCTACATCCTCAGCCGCAAATTTTGCATCTAACGGTACTGCCACATTTGCGCCAACCGTAACCAAGACGCCGGTCAAACAAAACAACCTGCCTGCGCCAACAGCATCTTCTTCCGCAGCTAAATTAAAAACCACCCCCCCACCGGAGCCAAATCCGGCCACGTCCTTACCCACCCCAAAACTTACCCCAACCCTACCCGCAACGCCGACCTTAACCCTCGCATCCTCGCCAACTCCCCTGCTCCCCCCCACCCCAACAGCGCCCCGTAGGCCCACTGCCATCACCCCACCCACGCTCTCACCGACAGAGACGGACGACCAGGTTGAACGTTACTTGTTGGTGAATCAGGATGAGCAGATGATGTATGTTTACGAAGATGGCGTTGAAGTGCGGACAATTCCGGTCAGCACCGGAGCGCCAATGACCAACACGTTTACTCCGGCCTGGGAGGGAGTGGTGGGTAATGACTGGGGAGGCGGTATCTTCCGCAACAGTTTTCGGGCCGATTATATGTGGTACCTTTTCCCCGGCCCGGAAGGTTCTATTCTCATTCATAGCGTGCCTTACACGCAAGCCAATAACGTAAAGATTTACGACCGGCTTGGGGCCCTGGGCATAGAGCCTGTTTCCAATGGCTGCGTGCGTGTCTCGCCGGAAGATGCGCAGTGGTTGAAAACCTGGAACCCCGTAAACGTGCCCATCAAAATTACGCGCTGGTCAGGCCCAATTTCGCCTGACCCATCAGCCCAGATCGAGTAACCAAAAAAGGTTTGAACAATGGCCAATATCTTAAAAAATCTGTCCATAATCAAACGAGAAGCATGGGGCGCAACGTTTGGCCCAGATTGGCCGGCCAGCCCGGCCTGGCCGCCGGTGTACCACACGCCTCAATTCCTGGTTATCCACCATACGGTCACTTCTAATCAGTGGCAGCCCCTGGCTGCGGTCCAGGCGATTTGGCGTTACCACGCCCAAACCCAGGGCTGGGGCGATATTCGTTACCATTATTTGATTGGCCAGGACGGAATCATTTACGAGGGCCGCTATCGAGGCGAGCAACCCTCAAATATTTATGTAGAGGGGGGGCAGACCATGACCAGCAATACCCACAAGTTGGGCATTACCCTGCTGGGTCAATTTGAGCCAAGCGCGGCCAAACCTCCACCCGGCGAGCCAACGCCGGCGGCACTCGATGCCCTGGTCTGGCTGCTGGCTGCCATTGCCTACGATATGCAGCTTGACCCCCTGGGCGAAACGCATCATCCCCTGGAAAACAAAACCTATCCCGTTATCAGCGGCCACCGCGATCATTACCGCACCTCCTGTCCCGGCGGTAATTTGTACAAGTTATTGCCCGCCATCCGCCAACGGGTCGCCGCCGAGGTCCAACGACTGCGGGAAGACGAAGCGCCGGAGGAACCCGAAGAGCAGGCAGACGAGATAACGATTTTGCCAACCGAAACCCAGGTGGCCTGGGGAAAATCGGTGTGGCCTAATTTATTGTGGGGCGACGACGATCTGTACGTGGGGACATGGGGCGAGGCCGTCTACTACAGCCTCATTGAATTCGGCATACCGGAGCAGGTGAGGGGCAAAAAAATCACCGGCTTGACCCTTTCTTTAACGGGACAGGACAATGCCTATCTGAAAGACGCTGATGGAATCTTCCAGGCCGTCCTCCTGGCTGCCCCCTTGCGCGGCCCAACAATCGCCACCATCCCTTTTGCAAACCTGCGTACTGCCGCCGCCATCGCCAAACTCACGCCACCCCTTTCTATCAGCGACTTGAAACCACAGGTAGAAAATCAGTTCACGCTTGACCCGGTCAATTTGGAACAGGTCAACCAGGCGGCAGCGAACGACTTTTTGGCTATTCGATTAGAAGGGCCAACCGGCGGCCGGCGGCTTTTTTCGTGGGATAGCGGGTATGGGCAAGGAGGACTGCTCATCAAGCCGGCCTTGACCCTGCGGTATCGGTGAAGTAATCCTTGTCAACCGTCATATAGCGGATACAATATCTGCAAAGTATTTGGCGCAGCGCAGACGAGTTTCAACAATGTTTCGTTTGTATCAAGTTGAAGTTTCTTTCAGCGGTCAAAAGGTGTCGGAGCATACTATCGAAGCGCCCGACGCCTTATCGGCGATTAATCTGATTGAAACGCAGTACGGCGAACCGCCTGAAGTACAATATAAAACCATTCATCACGAGAATGGAGTTAAAGAGCACGTGTTGGTTGTGTTGGATTGGCACGGTTATTGTTTCCTGGCTCGCAACATCAGCCGGCCAGCCTCATAAGGCTACTGGCTGTATACCTGGCCGGTAGGCAAGATAATTTCCTCAATAGTCTGCGCCCGCCTGTATTGAAAGGCGGTGATGTCTGAAGCGGTAAAATCGGTTCTAATGAGCAACGCCCCCGTGAGGATGGCACCTTCCATCTTGGTAGACCCCAGATCGGCTTCCTTTAGATAAGACTCCCTCAGATTGGCCCCGCGCAAATCAGCCGCTTTCAAATTGGCGTTTTCCATATCCACCCGGTATAGCGTAATGCCATCCATAAATGCGCCCCGCAAATTGGCTCTCAGCAAAATAGCGTTGCTCAAATCGGCCTTCTCCAAGATAGCCTCTCTTAGATAGGCCCCGGTTAGATTAGCTTTTTGTAAATTGGCTCCCCTAAGATTGGCGCTATACAGGTTGGCTTTGCGCAAATTTGCGCCGCTCAAATTTGCGCCGCTTAAGTCGGTATCTCGCAGATCCGCCTCTGTTAAATCAACTCCGCTTAAATCAACTCCGCTCAAATTCTGGATAGACAAATCAAACCCCTTAAAACTCTGGATCTTATCGCTCTTGGCCCAGGCCAACGCCAGCTCAAGCTGTTCCTCCCGATTCTTGATGTCCGCCAAGTCAACGTCTTGCCGGTCCGAAACCTGCTTTTCCAAAACTATATCTCGCACCGCCGATGCGTAACTATAACCCGGCATCCACTGTTTGCAATGTCTACAGAATATGGCGCTGGCCCTGATTTCCTCATCGCAGAAAGGGCATCGTTTCATTTCTTCAGCCATGCCTATCCTCCACTGATCGTTTGCCAGAATCCAAAACAGGTCGAGTTGCAAGCATAAGCGCATTATAATCTATTTTGAATTTCTCTAAAAATGGAACAGGCCATAACGATCAATTTCGATGAACATGTTTTTGCCTGGCCAGACTGATGACTTTCCATTGATGGTTACACCAGAGAATGGAATGAGGATTTTATGGCCTGCATTGACAGACCGGCCCGGTAATATCATACCGGGCCGGTCGTTGATTATCGCCAGGATTTTGCCAATCACGCCTCATCTAAAACGTATCTTCGTAACTGAGCCAACTACGCACCTGGATGTAATCGTCATTCTCATCATAATAGTAATAATCGTAGAGGATAAAGATGCGGTCAAGCGCCTCGGTCCAGAACATGCGGCCATTGTAAAACTGCTGAAAAGCGCCGGCTGTATCTTGGGCCGGCCCAAGGGCGTAACCCAGATGCTCTTTGACCTGCGCGCCGGTGCCTTCCCAATAAACCTTGCCGAATCTGTCGCCCACCGGGGAAAAGCCGGTCGGGATTGCGCCTACTTTGGCCGGGTCAGCCGGGCCTAGATTGCCAAAACGTTGGTAATTGCCATCTTCAAAGAAAACGTATACCGGATCGCTGCGATAAACGCTGTCGGCCTCAAGCCAAAGCATTAATCCGCGCTCAAAAATCTGCACCGCGGCCTTTGTGCCCTGCTCGTTGCCGCTGGGGCAGTTAAGCGTGGCTTGGATTTCAGGATGCTCACCCCACACCTGACCAAAACCCCGGATGGGCACGCTGCTGCAATAAACCGGCCCCGGCTCGACGCTTTGCTTTTCCACTACCGCCGCCGGCTGCGCTTGGGGCAAATCTTCCACCATGGCTTCCAGAACGGCCTCGGTCGGCAGCAAACTCAAGGCTGGGTCTGGGGCCACCAGATCGGCGGCCAGCCAGCCAAACTGCTTTTGATAGGCAATCAGCAGCCAGAGATTATCGGTGGTGCGCCCGTAAGCTGTAATTGACTCGGTACGCTCAATGATGCCCACCACCGGGCGGTCAAGGCTAGGCTCCTGCCGCACGTTGGCCGCCGAGGTTGCCCCATTCAGCCGGATTTTGGTTGTTTCCAGGTATGTTTTTTCCTCATAAACAGCCAACACGCCGGGGGGGAGGTCAAGCACATCCGCTTCACGGTAAACGCCTACGGACACAGGGATAACGTTGGCATACAACCCGGCCATGCTTGGGGCAAGGTCAGCCGGACGGTCAAAATAGTAAACCTGATCGCCGTCCCGCAGCAACGCGCCCTGTGCAAAACCGAGATGCACCGGCAGAGACGCCAGTAACGAAGCAGCCGGCCACGAAACCGGCAAGCCATTGTCACCGGCGCGGGTTATCAGGGGGCGCCACTCATTTAACCAGCCAGCGCTCCCCCAAGGCCACCCAGTAGAGGTCACCCCGCTCATCCAGAGCCAAGCGGGTCAACTCATCCGCCAGGGGTATGGCCGCCAGGAGTTTATCCTCAACTGCCACAACATCGTTTTTAACAAAATCATAAGCCAAAAACGTGTCCAGATCATAAATTCGCTGGCACATGTTATTTTCCGTCAGGTAGAACACGTCTTTGCCACTGCCTTGCAGCAAGGTCCCGGCCGGGTATGGGTTTGACGAGAAATCAACCTGCGCCTTTTCCCCGACGGTTGGGGTCGCTGCCGGTTCAACCGCAACCGTTGCCTCCGGCGTAGGAGATATTGTTTTGGCCGTTAGCGTGGCTGTGGCCGTAACCACAATAATTTGGGGTTCTGCTCCGGTAAGATTACTACAGGCAGCCACAAGCGCTATCGTCGCACTAACAATGATCAAACTTAAGATAGCTTTGCGATTGATGAATTTCATTTGAGAGCCTCCTTATTTAACTATTGGATAACGGGCCACTACAGGATGGCCGGCATCCATTGATATAAGTCTGCTCTCACTATAGGCCATTTTAGGGAGAAGTGCTGGACATAACTTTCGCCAAAGTCTGACCGAACGACTACGCAAAGCTGGCGTTGTGATGTATTTAAACGCTGGCCATAATGAAGATTAAATAATTATGGATACTGTTGGCGAATTTATGTAAAGCAACAAGGTCAAGGCCAATATGACAAATACTCCAAAACGAG